>JAPPKT010000428.1 GCA_028819675.1 Caldilineaceae bacterium
TGAACGTAGCGCGTCTTCCTATTCCGCCACTGCGGCTCAGTAAGCTAGATTTATAACATGTGCGTATATCACCTGTCAAATCGATTTCGGAGAATGTACTGTCTACGTTGTTGTTTTGGCGTCTCTCCGGCGAGGGAAAGTTGGACAAATGTACGTGTCCTGGCGGCAGGAGAAGGGCCTAGTTCCCACTCAACTGTTGATTCGCCGGGACGCGGCGGGTGAGTATATACCAATCGGGGAAGGTAGCAAACCGGTCGGCCGGCGTGTTCAACGGCCCTATCTGAACCGCCTTGACGCGCTCGCTGACACCGTAGGTATAAACAGGGTAGTAGAGCGGAATCGCCGGTACGTCAGCGGCAAAGATATGCTGAAACAGTGCATAGAGCGACTTGCGTTTCTCCGGGTCCACCGTGCTTCTGGCCTCAATCATCAGGGTATCCGCGTCCTGATTGGCCCATCCGCCGAAGTTTTGGCCTGTTTCGACCTGGCTGCTGTGGTAGAGGGGGAAGGGATCGGGGTCGCCGGTGATATCCCAACTGAGGAGGACGGCTTCGAAACGACGCGGCGTCAGGAAATCCGTTACGAATCCGGCGAAGCTGACGCTCTCCACCACGGCATTGACGCCCACAGCCTGCCAGTCCTCCGCAATCTGTTCGATCAACGCGATGCGGGTCGGCCCGTCGTTCGTGAGCAGAATGAGCTGCATGGGCAGCCCGTCTTTATCACGCGTGCCGTCGCCGTCCGTGTCGACCCAACCGCTCTCATTCAGAAGACGTTGCGCCTCATCCGGGTCATAATCATATGAGGGTGTATCCGCCGCGTGCCCCCAGTTGTTCGACGGAATGGGAGAGGATGCGAGTACTCCGTGCCCGCCGACCACATCATCGAGAAGTCGCTCGCGATCCAGAGCGTGATAGAGCGCACGGCGCACGTTTGCATCCTGCAAAAAGGGGACATCCGGATTCTGCAGATTAAATATCACACCGACATAGGTCGAAAGCGGCGCGGAAAAGAGCTGCAAATCGGTACGGGCCTGCGCCAGAGCAATATCCGACGGCAAAACCTGGCTCACACCGTCCAATTCGCCGTCTGTATAGGCTGCGTAAATCGAAGGATAATCGGGATAGAAATGGAACTCGAGGGCCGAGACCATGGGAATGTCGCTATTGGAAAACGGACTGCGCTCCAGGCGTATGAACTGCGCCGATGTCAACGTCGCCTGCATCGGGCCGTTGCCAACCGGGCGTGCATTGAGGGGGCTCGCGAGCAGTTCAGACGGGGACACGCCCTGCCAGATATGTTTGGGCAGCAGCCCCACCGTCGTGAAGTCGAGGAACGGGGCAAAGGGCTCGTCCAGCAGAAGGCGCACTGTGTATTCGTCGACCGGCTCCACCGTGACCGAACGCCACAACTCCGCCAGGTCGGGCAGGATCGGTGAATCCGGGCTCTGCAACATCTCGATCGTAAACAGTACATCATCGATAGTCACCGGTTTGCCGTCGTGCCAGTACTGGTTCTCACGCAGGGTAAAGGTGTAAGCCAGTCCGTCCGGCGCCGTCCAGCGCTCGGCCAGATCTGGCACCACCCGCCCCTGCTGGTCGAGGCGGGTCAGGCCGCGAAAGAGGAGGCTGCACAGATCGCGGTCGATATCGTGCGTGTGGCACAACAGTGGATTGATGTACTGGGGATTGCCGGCCACGCCTTCGCGAAAGACGCCGCCCCGCTCCGGGACCAGAACCGTGGAGACGTTGTAGGCGGTGACGCCCATCAGAAGCGTCAGGAGGATGATTCCCATGACGGCCAGCAGCATCTGCCAGCGAATATACCGTCCCAAAGGCGCCGGCGTCGCAGGCGGCGCAACCGGCCCCGGCAGATAGCCTGAAGGAGGGGGCGTAGGCAAACGCGGCGCCTGGGGCGCTCCCTGGGCCCCAGAACTGGCCGACCTCTCGAATGGCTGTTGTTCCGACATGGGAAATATCGCAGTGGCCTGTGATCCGCGGCCACTGCTGGTTTAGCGAAGAGCGACTGTTACGAGACTGAGCAGGAGAAACAGAGACGCCAAAGTAAGCGTCAGGTTGAACATGGTTTTTTCCACGCCGCGTCGGGTGCGCTGGATGCCGGCATCGCCCCCAAATGCGGTGCCCAAACCACTACCCTGACCCTGCAACAGGACGATGCCGATCAATGTGAGGGCAATGATAACCGTTGCGATCATAAAGAAAACATCCATCGTTCACCTCGGAAGTTTTGCCTGTTGTGCTAGCCACGCGTGCATAAAAATACCCAAACAACGTGCTGCCTGATCGTCTCTCTGTACAACTGTGGTCAGCGACAATCTGACACGTGCTGGGCAACTACGCGGGAAGATTCGAATACAAGGTGCTGACAGAAACGAGAAGGCCGATCCGGCCTTCTCGTCGATCGCCAGTCTGTCCGTTGCTGCTTGTCGAAGCCCTGGCGTAAGCGGCAACTGAAGCGAACGTTAGACCTTCTCAGGTGGATTCGTCTCAGAACTCACCGCAGGCTCAGCGCTCTCCACAGCGGGGGCGGCGTCCGTTGTCTCCGAATCTTCCTCTTCACCTTCGTCCTTGGCCGCCTTGCGGAATTCGCGGATGCCGCGGCCCAGGCCGCCGAACACCTCCGGCAGTCGCCCGACGCCAAAGAAAATAATGACAATGACCAGGATCAGAATCAGCTCAGTTGGACCCAGGGTCGGACCCAGCAGAAAGAATGGCGGTGTAATTCCTATCATTTGCTAAGCTCCTTAGCTCACAGTATGCGGAGCGCATTGACAATCTTCTTCATGCTTCTTGAATCGCTGCATTATACCATGTTCGCGTTAAGAGACAAATACGGACATCGAGTAACATGCAGTCAGGATTTGGGGTCATCCCGACCAACTGCGCAGCCTAGTCTACTGCCCCACCGCAAATGCCGGTCGAGGCACCCTCGGAGGGCGACCATGCGGCTCAGTGCGCGGCCCGTTCCGGATGAGCGTTGGGTTACTCCTGGTGCACCTCTTCCATCCGCCCGTCCAAATGTGCTAGAATGTAGACTCTGAAGTTTCATGACCGATACGATTAGTACGCACCTTGATCCCATGACTGCGCCAACGCGCGTCGCCTCATTTGAACAGGGGCACATGCAACCAACTCTCCTGGCCGCAGACGGCAAACCGGCCGAACCGGCCGCCGCACTGTCGGAACTCCAGATCCGCGACTTCGCGATCATCGACCGGCTGCACCTTCGGTTCCACACCGGACTGAACATTCTGACCGGCGAAACCGGCGCGGGCAAGTCGATCATTATCGACGCCATCGGATTGCTGTTAGGAGACCGGGCAACCGCGGAGATGGTGCGAGCGGGCGCAGACCGGGCGGAGATCGAAGCGGTCTTCCAGTTGGAAACAGGGATGCCGCCGAGCGAACCCCACAGACCACGGAGTGCTCTCGAAGGCGCGCTCGCAGCGAACGACATTCCCAATCTGTTGGAGACCGAAGGGTTGGACGATCCCGACGCGCCGGAGAGACTGATCCTCAGTCGGGAGGTGCGCCGCAGTGGACGCAATTTCTGCCGCATCAACGGGCGCACGGTCTCCCGGAAGCTATTGAGTGAACTGGCCGCCCTGCTCGTCGATATCCACGGACAGGGGGAGCATCTGAATCTGCTCCGTCCTCGCACACACGTGGATATTCTCGACCGGTACGGCGGCTTGCTGCCGCTGCGCCGCAAGGTGGCCGGGAAAGCGCACCAGGTGCAGCGGGCCCGCAGAGAGTTGGAGCGGATGCGCAGCGACGCGCGCACCATCGCACAACGGCTCGACCTGCTCAGCTTTCAGGTAGAAGAGATAGCTCAGGCGGCCCTGGAAGCCGGTGAAGAGAGAGAGCTCGAAGTGGAGCGCAAGCGGCTGAGCAACGCCGAAACGCTCTTGCAGCTGGCAAACGGAGCGGCAAACCTGTTGAACGAGGGTGAAGGCGGGATGCCAGGGGTCACCGACGTCCTCAGCGAAGCCGTCGGTCGCGTCGAGCGGCTGGCCCGCATCGACGAAGGCATGGCCGCCGCCGCCGCGACCGGTCAGGGGCTGCTGGAGGAGCTGTCGGATCTGGCGCGGGATCTGCAGGGCTACGCCGACGGGCTGGAGTTCAATCCGCAGCGGCTGGTCGAGGTCGAAGAACGGCTGGCACTGATCGAGAATCTCAAACGCAAGTACGGCGACACGACCGAGGAGATCCTGGCTTTCGCCGCCGCTGCCCAGGCGGAGCTGGCAGAGCTCGACAACTGGGAGGCGCAGACGGCCGCGCTGGAGGATGAGGAAGAGAAGCTTCTGCGCGAGATCGGAGCACTGGGCGCAGAGTTGAGCCAGGCGCGGGTCGCGGCCGGCGAGAAGATAGCCCGACAGGTTGAAGCAGAGTTGGAGCAGTTGAGTATGCATCGCGCCCGTTTCGCCGTCGCCGTGGAGGCGGAGGAGCAGGAGGATGGCGCATACCTTCCGGATGGGCGGCGCGTCGCCTTCGGCAGCCACGGCGTCGATCAGGTTGAATTTCTGATCAGCGCAAACCCCGGCGAGCCGGTCAAACCGCTGGCCAGGGTCGCTTCCGGGGGCGAGACCGCGCGCCTGATGCTGGCGCTGAAGGGCGCGCTTACCCAGGCCGATCAAACCCCGATTCTGATTTTCGATGAGATCGACCAAGGCATCGGCGGCCGTGTGGGCGGTGTCGTCGGCGAGAAGCTTTGGAACCTGACCGGCCAAGGGCCGCAGCCTGATACCGCCTCCAATGACGCTGCCGCGGACGAGCCGAACGGTGGCCCGATGCGCCATCAGGTGCTTTGCATCACCCATCTGCCACAACTGGCTGCGTTTGCTGACTTCCACCTGACCGTACGCAAACGGACTTTTGAGAATGACGGCGAACTGCGCACCGGCACCGACGTGCTTCCGGTCGAGGGATCGGCACGCATCGAGGAGCTGACGCAGATGTTGGGGGCCGTCAGCGACGCCGGGCGGCAGTCGGTTGTGGAGATGCTGGCTGCCGTCGATCGGCGGCACGGCGGCGGTACATGACCGGCAGCCTCTGCATTCGGCCGCGGGCGGTAGACAGGAAGGCTAACGATGTTTAGACACAGCAGGAAAAACGCGCATCAGCGAAATGGTACAGTGCTGGCAACGCTCTATCGCACCTTCTATCTTTCCTGTCTGCTGTTGGGGATGCTCCTGACCGTGATAGACGGTGTGCAGGCGGCCAGCCTTCCCGGGCCGCTCCGCGCCGGCTCGTCAGCCCGGGAGAAGGCGACCTCTTCGCAGACGGACTCACAAGTCGTTCTGGTTTTGACCTTCCGCGGGGCGGTGACGCCGGTGCTGCGACAATATCTCAGCGGGGCGATCGAAGACGCGCGACTGGAGGGGGCCGAGGCGGTAATCCTGCGCCTGGATACCCCTGGCGGCAGTGTCGATGTCACCAAGCAGATCGTGCAGGATATGCTGGCCTCGCCTGTGCCCGTTGTGGTATATGTCGCGCCGTCCGCTGCGCAGGCCGGCAGCGCGGGCACCTTTATCACCCTGGCCGGGCACGTTGCCGCGATGGCGCCCGGCAGCAGCATCGGTGCGGCCAGCCCCGTCGGCGGCGGGGGGGAAGACATCGGCGACACCATGGAAGCGAAGGTCGTTAACATCCTCAGCGCCGACATTGAGAATCTGGCCTCGCGTCGCGGTGAGGAAGCGGTGGAATGGGCCGTCGCGGCGGTGCAGGAGGCGGCCGCGGCGACCGACACGCGTGCGCTTGAGCTGGGCGTCATCGACTTCATCGCAGCCGACGTGGCCGATCTGCTGGATCAGATGGACGGCTTCGCTGTCACGGTGCAGGGCCAGGAGCGGACGCTGCGCACCGCCAATGCCCGGATTATGCCGCAGGCGCTGTCGCCGTTGCAGGAGTTTCTCAACTTCATCAGCAACCCCACCGTCGCCACGATTTTGCTGACCCTCGGCTCCATCGGGCTCATCGCCGAAATCTATAATCCCGGCACATTCATTCCGGGCATGATCGGCCTGATAAGCCTGCTGTTGGGGCTGTATTCGCTGGGCCAGTTGGAGGCGAATTTTACCGGGCTGGCTCTGATCGGGCTGGCGCTGATTCTACTGGTGGCCGAAGCCTTTACGCCGGCCTTTGGCGCGCTCGCATTGGGGGGTACGATCGCGTTCATCTTTGGCAGCGCGCTGCTTTTCGACGCGCCAGGTCTGGCTGTGCCGTGGGTGACGATCATCTCGCTGGGCGTGGCCATGGGCGCCTTCGCCCTCTTTGTGGGTGGTAAAGTAGTGGAGGCCCAGCGGCGGGGCACGGCCACCGGCAGCGAAGGCGTGATCGGCTCGCTGGCGACCGTACGCGTTCCCTTTGCTGAGAACGGTCGCGGCAAAGTCCTGCTCGCCGGCGAGCTATGGAACGCAAAGCTGCGCGGCGCAACGTCCGATGAAGAGGCGCCGGCCGAAGTCGGCGATCAGGTCAAGGTCGAGGCGAGAGAGGGCTACATCCTGGTCGTCAGCCCCCGCGAGGAAAATGGCGAGAGCTGAGCAGCGGCGGATCCAACTCGGGCGGTCGAACTCCTCCACTACAGATCATGCTTCCCAATGCGCGTTCATCTCCTTCGACAAAAGCCAACTTCTTGAACGCATTCCGAAATCTCTGACAACCACATAAGCGGGAGCGATGGCGCGGTATGGCGTGCTCGCTAGACCTCAGCCGACGGGCACAGGTCGGCCAGCGTACAGTTGGGGCAGTCCGGCTTGCGGGCGTCGCACACCCGCCTCCCATGGAAGATCAACAGATGGGCGATGTCGATCCAGTCTTCGGCGGGGATGAGCGCCATCAGGTCCTTTTCGATCTTCTCCGGGGTCTTCTGCTCGGTCAGGCCCAGCCGCTGGGAGAGTCGCTTGACGTGGGTGTCCACCACGACGCCGTCGGCCAGGCCGAAACAGACGCCGCGCACGACGTTGGCGGTCTTGCGGGCCACGCCGGGAAGCCTGGTCAGTTCATCCATTTCCCGCGGCACTTCGCCGCCGAACTCCTGGCAGATCAGAGCGCTTGCGCCTTGGAGGCTCCTGGCCTTGTTGCGAAAGAAGCCGGTGGAGCGGATCATCTCCTCCAACTCTTCGCGGTCGGCCGCGGCCATCGCCTCGGGCGTCGGGTAGCGTTCGAACAGCACCGGCGTAACCTGGTTGACCCGCTCGTCGGTGCATTGGGCCGAAAGAATCGTCGCCACCAGCAGTTGAAACGGGTTCTGGTGGTTCAACGCGCAGTGCGCATCCGGATGCGCGGCTCGCAGGCGGCGTATCAACTCCGACATCAGGAAAGCTCCGGCGCGGGGCGGCGCAGAGATACCAGGTCGTCCGAATCGTCAATGCGCTGCCAGGGGTAGTAGATCCAGTCCTCGGTCAATTCTGCGTAGTAGTCCGGCTTCTCGTTTTCGAAGAGATTCTGCCGCTGCTTCCAATGGAGCACCGCTGTCTCGGCGGTGGCGCCGCTTCCTTCCACACGGCTCTTTACGGTCACGATCGTGCGTCCCCGGTCCCAGATATTATCGACAATCAGGACTTTCTTGCCCTTCAGCAGCGCATCTGCGGGGAACTGCTGGAAGCGGGGCCAGCTCATTTCTACACGTACGCCGGGCCCGCTCTGGAACACTACCGCAGCGGTCAACACATCCTTCATCTTCAGCGCCTCGGCAATCATGCCGCCCGGCACGATTCCCCCGCGCGTGATCAGGAGGAGCGCATCATACGGGGTGTTCAGCTGCATCACGACTTTGGTGATCAACTCCTCCACGTCGTGCCAACTCAAATAAACTCTTTCCATCTATGCCTCCACCGTTCGCCCGCTGCCAAGTGATCAGGTTGCCGCCATCGGGCTGGAATGCTGGAGGCGGCGGCAGCCCCCGCACTGCTTGCAGGCAGACGTGCCCGCACCAGTTTTCTATCAGGGATCTGAAGTGCTCACCTGCTCTGCGGATTCAGATCCATAGTATATGCTGAAAAGCGCACTGGCGGCGCCGGCTTCGGTGCGCCGATCGCGCGCCGAAAGTTCGACGACCGTCGCCCGGCCCGGCTCGACTTCTACCCGGATGATCGCAACCGAAGATCCATCGGAAACATCGGCCGGAGGCAGCAGCGTGACCTGCTCTGGCAGGGCAAAATGCAGACTGTACGCGCCGGGGCGCAGGTCAAAAAAGCGGAATTCGCCGAGGGCATCGCTCTGCGTCCGGGCGATCACTGTGCCGCCGCTGTCGGCAAGTTCAACCGGCGTGTTGGGAATCTGCGCGTTGCCGGCGATCCAGGCGCCGCCCCCGGGCCGCACCGTCAACACCAGGGGGTCGTGATCGCTGGAGCCGTACTCAGGAGAGAGGCCGGGAATGCCCCCCGTGCCGCCGGGCTGCGCAATGGGAAAGTCGGCGTTGATATGCGCGATATCCATCCCACCGAAATCGGGCATCATGCCCTGGGTCAGCAGCAGATGATCCAGCGTTTGACTGCCCCCGTTGAAGATATAAGTGTAACGGTCCTGCGGCGGCAGCGCGTCAAAGGTATGCCAGAGCAGAATGTGCCCCGGTTCGCGCGCGGCGCCGTCAGCCTCTTCCGGGCCATATCGCAGGGTCTCCACTGGCTTGCTCATCTCGAAATCATTCAGGTCACCCAGCACGACGACGTGCGCGTTGGGGTCTGTATCCACACGGGCCTGCACGATCGAGGCCACGTGCTCCGCCTGCAATGTCCGGTGCACGACGTTCACCGACTCATCGCCGCGCTTGCTGCGCCAGTGATTGACCACCACCGTCAGCGGGTAGTCCTCCCCCCAAGGGCCGCTCACAAGCAGATCCGCGACCAGCGGCGGCCGGCTGAAGAGCGGCAGCAGCCGCGCCGGGCACTGCCCGGGGACCAGCCGCACACTGAAACTGAAGCGGGTGCACGCCTGCTCGTTTTCGGCGTTAAGAACCGTCACCCGATCGTCGCGTACAAGCAGGCTGTTCGTCAGCGGGAAATCGCGACTGGCCGTTCCGGGTCCTGCAAACGCAACTGCGCTGTAGTCCAGCCCGCTGATCTCAGTCAGAACTCGTGCCAGGTTTTCGGCGTCCTCGGGCTTGCCGGTCTCCTGCAGGCCGACGATTTCACAGTTCTGCAGACCGACGGCGATGGCCTCCGCCCGCTGGCGCAGCGCAGCCTCGTAGTCGGCCGCGTTGTGCAACTGGTCCAGACCCCGACCCAGCCCCAGCACGTTGAAAGAGCAGACCCGGAACGCGCCGGCGTCCGGCTGGGCCGTCTGCTCCTTCGACCCGTGCCGGGAGAGTACCTCGATCTCCTGTCCTGGCAGCAGTAACAGAAGATATTTCCCGAAACTGTAGTCGATAACCGCCCGCACCGGCATTCCCGGCTGTGCCGCGCGTACCCACACGCGGTCCCCCCAGGCTGCCGCCGGCAGCTCCGCGCCCAGCCCGTTGCCCAGGAAGATCAGCCCGGCGGCATCGTCAGGATTGGATTGGAAGACCCGCCCGCCTCGCACGAAGGGCAGGGCCCGTTCGGCGATGAGCGCGATCTCAACGTTGCCGTTGCTGAACCGCTTGGTCGGCCCCTGGACAACGCCCTCCAGCTCGTCGAAAGCGACAAGCATACCTTCGAACCGCTCCAGCAATGTCTCCGGGTCAACGTTGGGCGCGGGCAGGGGCGCCAGAGACGCCGGCAAGGAGCCATCGCCGCACAGATCGATGGACAGCTTCTTGAGCGAGCGGGGGGTTGTCAACTCTGTCTTTTCATAGTATTCGGTCGCTTCGGCGCGGCCCACGAGGATGCATTCGCCCGCTTTCACCCTGGGCGCGGAGGAGGTGTAGACAAAGATGCCGTCGCTGCTCTGCGGGTCGCCGTCTCCGGTCGGGTCTTGCAGGTAAAATCCGTTCGACTGCACACCGCTCACCAGGCCGAACGTTGTGACGCGTTTCTGCGGCAAGGGCGTATTTGGGCCGTCGCCCTGTATGAGGTAGATCGGAGTCAAATCATCCGGCAATTCAGAGGGCGCGGGCGCAGCCGCCGCCGGGCGAACAGCCAGCCCCAACACGCACACCAGCAGTATTCGGATGACCAGTGGCCGCGGCGCAGGCAATCGGGAAATCATACCATTTCTTCTGTAGGGATAAGTCGAATCGCCGGAGGAACCTTTCGTTGAATATTGAACACATATTATAGCACACAGCCGGGACATCGGGTGCCGATCTGTATACTTTGCAAAAGCAATTCGGCACTGTCCAATGTGGTTTTCAGTTGCCAGTGGCTTTACAGGCGGCGTATAATGTTGCTTCATGCGTTACCGCGACGCGAACTGCGGTAGCTGACCGCGAGTGTTTTCAAGACGCGAGATCCGGATGAACGCTGAATTTGAACCGCTGGCAGACGGTCTTGGCGTTGGCCGTCCGCCAGTCGGCTGGGTCGCCATCGTCGATATGCCGGTGCTGATCCTGGTCGGTGTGACCGGTGTCGGCAAGAGCACAACCGTCGATGCCCTCCGCACACGCATCAGCGGGATCTCGCTCCTGCCCAATAGACGCAAGCTGGCCGACCTGCTGGTCATCCCCACGGTTCAGGGTTGGGACGGGGATCCGCCCATCGAGGTGACCGACCGGCGGCGGCGCTTCGACTACACCGGGCGCTACCGGCAGCGGTATCCCGGCGGGCTGGCGCACGCGTTCAGCCGGCTGGTGCTGCAGAAGCAGGCGGCAACGCCGGGCAGCGGCGCCTTGAACGTCTTCGACGGGCTGCGGGGCGCGGATGAAGTCACCTTTGCCGTGCAGAGCCTCCCGCTGGCCCGCTTCGCCGTCCTCAACGCGCCGGATGTTGTGCGGGTGGAGAGACTGGTGCAGCGCCAGGATGCCTTCGATCAGGTGGGCCGAAACACCGGTGGCCGGTTCTGCTGGGAGGAGATGGCCGAAGGGCGCGACCTCTTCACACGCGAGGAGCAGGACCACCTGTCTGCGCTGGTAAGCCGGGGCGAAGTGGGCGGCGCCGAACTCGCGGACAAGGTCGCCATCGTCGCCGCCGAACGCCGCAACTACGACCCACACGCCGCCGTCGATATTCTGCGCGCCGCCGCCCCAGACCGAACCGTCGTCGTCGATACCACCAGCCACGCCCCCGCCGACGTGGCCGCCAAACTGGAGCGGCTCGCGGCCAGCTGACCGCCGGACTTTCCATGCCTACCACCATCGAAGCCATCGAACCGATCCCATTCCGCCTTCCACTGCGGGAACCGCTGCGCTGGGGCACGGCCAGCGAAATGCAGGAGGCCCGTCACGTCCTGATCAAGGTGCGGCTGAGTGACGGCGCCGTTGGCTGGGGCGAAGCGCCGCCTCGGCCCACGATCTACGGGGAGACCGTATCCAGCATCTGTAGCGTTGTTTGCCAGGAGCTGGCACCCCGCCTCGAGGGCGAGATGCTCGACGACTCCACTCTCGCTAAGCTTTACGCAAGCCTGCAGGTGGTCAAGAATAATCAGGCCGCCCGCGGCGCCCTCGATATGGCCCTCCACCATGCCCTTGCCAAAAGCCGCAACCGTACTCTCTACGACCACCTGGGCGCCAGCAACTCCCGGGTGCGCGTGAGCTATATTTTGGGCTTGGGCGAAATCGATGACAGCCTCGCCGAGGCCGAGCGAATTGTGGCGCAGGGCGTGCGCGTGTTGAAGGTAAAGGTCGGCCAGGATTGGAGCACGGATCTACAACGACTGCGCCTCCTGCGGGAGCAGTTCGGGGAGCAGGTCGATCTGTACGTTGACGCCAATGAGTGCTTTCAGCCGCAAAACGTGCGCCAGCGTCTGGAAAAGATGGCCGAGTTCAACGTCCTTTACTGCGAGGAACCGTTGCCGGTGGAGTTGATTCTGGCCCGCGCCGCGATGCGCAAGGCCTGCGCCCGCGCCGGCGACTCTGCCCTCCCCCAACTCATCGCCGACGACAGCGTGTTCAGCGCCCGCGACCTGCGCCGGGAGCTGAGCATGGACACCTTTCACATTCTCAACATCAAGACGGCGCGCACGGGGTTCACCGAATCGGCGCAGATGCTGAACCAGGCCCTGGTTGGCGGCAAGGCGGTGATGGTCGGTTCCCAGGCCAGCACCGGCTGGGGGACGGTACTGGCCGCGCTCTTTGCCGCCAGGCCCGGGATCGACCTGCCGTGCGAGTTGAGCTTTTTCCTCAAGCTGCAGGAGGACCTGCTGACACGGCCTCTCACGCTTTGCGACGGTTACTTGGACGTGAGTGGGCTGGCCCAGGTAGAGATTGACGCCGACCGGCTGCGGGACGTGCGGCTGAAGGAGAAGCCATAAGCGCCAGCAGGTCAACGTTTTCCCCGCCGCAGAACCGCCATCCGCCCCGTCGCCGATCACCCCCGGCTCATTTCGGGTGCATCCCAGATTTTTTGAGAGGGGGAAGGGAGGTAGACTTGAGGTAGGAGAAAAGTAGAGAAGAGAAAGAGGGGAATGAGATGAAACGAGAAGAGGCTAAGGCGAAGTTTATGCGAGGTGCGGAGGAGATGTTTGAGGCGATGTGGGATTGGGGGGAAGAGCATCCTGAAGCGAGTTTTGATGAGATTGCGGGCAAGTTGTCGCAAGAGCGGCGGGAGTTGATGGGAGAGATGCTGGGGGAGCTGTTGTTGCAACATGGAGATGGGAGGTACGAGGAGGTGGAATGTCCGGAGTGTGGGCAGAAGACGAAATCGAATGGACGGCGCACGCGCAGGGTACTCCATGCTGAAGGGCAAGTAGAGGTGAAGCGAACCCATCGCCGCTGTCCGGAATGTGGACAGGGGATTTTTCCCCCTGGACCGCCGTCTTCGGTTGATAGAGCAACGTAGCTGGTCACCGGGAACGATAGCGCAAGCATTGCGGATGGGCAGTGAGATTCCCTTTGCGCGTGCGGCCAGGCAGTTTGCGGAATTGACGCATGTGTCCATTTCGAGGAACAGTCTGCAGCGGTTGGCGACGGAATATGGAGGGCGGTTGGTTGCGCAGCAAGCCCAGGAAGCGCAGGCTATGGTTCAGGTAGCGAGCAAAGAGAGAGAGGTGGTCTGGCGCGAGCGGGTGGAGCCGGCGAGCGATGTGATGAACATATCGATGGATGGTGCGATGGTCAATATCCGCGAGGAAGGCTGGAAAGAGGTGAAACTGGTTACCGTGTCCGCTGTACGCCATCAGCTGGATGCGGAGACAGGCAAAGCGGTCGCCCATCTCAGCGACCATAGCTATCGGGCAGGACTGTGGGATGCCACCGAGTTCGGACAGCAGCAGTGGGCGGAAGCCTGTCGCCGCGGTGTGGAAAATGCCAACTATCTGAGCAGTGTCAATGACGGCGCAGCCTGGATCTGGAACATCGTGCGCATGTGCTATGGCAACTGTGTCGAAATCATCGACTGGTGGCACGCTGTCGAAAAGCTGTGGCTGATCGCACAAC
>JAPPKT010000103.1 GCA_028819675.1 Caldilineaceae bacterium
CAAGGGAGGGCCGACTAGGCCCGACCGCCCAGAACTGCAGTAGTCAGTAGTCAGTAGTCAGTGGTCAGTTGGCAGAGAGGGCGGCACGTCTGACTCAGCGTTGAGCGCGAGATTGGCGCGGCTTCGGTGTTGTCCGAGGTATAGGGAAGTTCGACCCTCTTTGTGGATGCACCCGTCATTTCAGGCTGTTTTGATCCCATTGGGGCTCTGGTATACAATTCGTAGCACAATCGTTCTTTCATTTCCAATGGATTTGAATATGGCTGATGAACGCAGCGTGACGCAGAGAAACTTCCGGCGAGCTTCGGGGCCGAACAGGCGGGAGATTTCGGGCGAGAGACAGGCCGAGGACGGCCGCGTGGATTACGCGTTGCGGCCCAAGAGCCTGGACGAGATGGTCGGCCAGGAGAAGATGCGGGAGAAGATGCGCATTCTGGTTGAGGCGGCGCGTCAGCGGGGGGAGGCTCTCGATCATGTGCTGTTGTACGGGCCGCCGGGGCTGGGCAAGACCACGCTCAGCCATATCCTTGCGCATGAGATGCAGGGCAATCTGAAGCCGACGTCCGGGCCGGCGATCGAGAAGGCGGGGGACCTGGCGGCGATAGTTACAAATCTGCGCAAGGGAGACATCCTCTTTATCGATGAGATCCACAGGTTGGGACGTGCGGTTGAGGAGATTCTCTATCCGGCGATGGAGGATTTTGTACTGGACATCACGGTCGGGAGCGGCCCGAGCGCGCGCAGCATCCGGCTGAAGCTGCCAAGGTTTACGGTTATCGGCGCGACCACGCGGCTGGCGTTGATGACGGCGCCGCTGCGGGCCCGCTTCGGGGTTGTGGAGCGGTTTGACTTTTACAGCCGGGAGGCGTTGGAGACGATAATATTGCGGGCGGCGGCGATGCTGGAGACGGCCATTGACGATGAGGGAGCGGCGGAGATCGCGCGGCGATCCAGAGGTACACCGCGGGTGGCCTTGCGGCTGCTGCGGCGGGTGCGCGACTATGCGCAGGTGCGGGGGGATGGGAGCATCAGCGTTACGCTGGCCGGTGATGCGCTGGCGGTGAATGAGATCGACCATTTGGGGCTGGACGATCTGGACCGGCGGGTGCTGGATGCGATTGTCAGCAAGTTCAGCGGGGGTCCGGTCGGGCTGGGGACGCTGGCGGCGAGCATCAGTGAAGAGGACGACACGATCATGGACGTTGTGGAGCCCTATCTGCTGCAGTTGGGTTTTCTGGACCGCACGCCGCGTGGACGCACGGCGACGAGGGCGGCGTATGAGCACATCGGCGCGGTCTATCCGGATTCGCCGGAGCAGAGGAGTTTGTTCGGGGGTGGGTCGGAGTGAGCGGTTGCGGCGAGGCTGCACAGGGGGACGGGAAGATGGTGCAGGTGACGGATGCCCTCCTGGAACAGATGGTAGAGAAGATCGTGGCGGAGGTTGATCCCGAGCAGATTATCCTATTTGGCTCGCGGGCACGCGGGGATGCGCGGGCAGGGTCTGACGTAGACCTAGCGGTGGTGGAATCAGAGCCGTTTGGTCAGGAGCGGAGCAAACGGCTGGAAGCGGCCCGACTCTACCGAACGCTTTCCGGATTCCTTGTTTCCAAAGACATTCTGGTGTATAGCCGCGACGAAGTCGACTACTGGCGCAGTTCCCTCAATCATGTGCTGGCGCGGGCGCTACGGGAAGGACGTGTTCTGTATGAGCGACACTAAGTGCGCCCGTCTTTTTGTGGTGGCTTCGAGACAGGAAATATCAGGCAATCGTTGCGTTGTAGAGGCGCTCGATGTTTTGGCGGTGGGTGGTCAGGGCGGCGGGTGTGCGGCGATTTTCGGGGAGGAGCGTCTCGGCTATCCGTTCTGACTGGCTCCAGAATCTGTTTTCGGCAACCGCTTGCGAGACGGTGCGACGCAGGCCGTGGAAGTAGCTGACATCGGCGGCAAGCCTTCCCATCACTTCTACTTTGTCTGACGAGACGGAGCCGGTGCGGGGAATGTAAAGCTGCAGGCGGCGTCCTTTCACCAGACGGGCCAGAAGGCGCAGGCTCTCGATCTCATCCTCACCTTCGGAGCCTTCGCCCAGCTCAGGCAGCGCCAGATCGCTGCCGAAAGATCCCCCACATATTATCCCCATAGCCGGAAAACAGATCAGATTGGCGTGCTGCTGGGAGTAGATATCCAGCAGATGCCGGCCGACGTTGATGTGGGCGACGCCGCCGGGCTGGGTCTGGACGAGCGGCAGGCCGACGTCGCGTGCGGCGGAGGTAAAGAGTGCGGCGGTTTCTTCGGCCACGTCGAAGCGGGTTGCTGCGTCATCCGGCGGGTCGATGATCAGGAGTCTGTCGGGGGTGCCGAGGAGGCGGGCGAGGACAAAAAGTGAGTGGGAAGGTGGATCGCCTTCGCTATACATTTCCAACTGGTCATAGAGCTGGGAGATTTTCATATGCGGGGGTCCAGACGCGCGGAACAGTCACAGGCGTAGCTGGGGTCGATCCTTTGCAGGAGCGCGGCAAGCGCGGGCACAATTATCTCCAGCCCTGTGAAGTCGTCTGTTTGGGCCGGAGTGGGCGGGCGTTCGGCGCTGATATCGTCGACAGTTCCGAGGCCGGCGAAGCAGAGGCCCAACTCTTTGGCGAGGGCGATTTCAGGCACGAGATTCTGGCCGAGTACGTCGGCGCCCCAGCTGCGGAACATGCGGGCTTCGGCTGCGGTTTCACGGCGGGGGCCGTCAACGCCGAGGTAGACGGCGCCCGGGGCCATGGGCAGGATTTGCGAAAGCGTCTCTGTAAGGCGTGGGCAGACGGCCGGGGTCTGGCTGAGGCCGCCGGTGCCCTCGTCTTCGTAGAAAGTCTGGGGTTGGTGGCGGGTGAAGTCGATATAGTCGGTGATCAGGAGCGGATGGCCCGGGCCCAGCATGGGATTGACGGCTATGACGTTATCACAGGCGACGATCCGGGTGACATTAAGGCTGTGAGCAGCTTGGAGCGTGGCGCGGGGATCGGTGCGTGAGGGCAGGCCGTAGTAGGGTTGAATCCAGACGGACGGTGTGTCCGGGAGGCCGCGGCGGGCGAGGGGGCCGACGGGTCCGTAGGGGGTATCGACATGGCGTTCTTCGATGAGAGGACCGAGGGCCTCCAAGGATTGCGGTGGAAGCGGAACGGCCAGCAGAAGCAGCAGTGAATTCAACTGTTTCTCCGGGCGCAGTGTGATATAATGTGGTTAGTTGATCCTCATCCTGCGGCAGGCTCTATCTGCGTCCACGATAGCATCAGTTGCCAGCGACAGCAAACGGGTGGAGATATTGGAATCGTCAACGTGATCGGGGAGAGTCGATGAGCAAACCGGTTCGCATTGCTCTGATCGGAGCCGGCGCGTTTGTGCGAAAGGCGCATGCGCCGTCTTTGCTGGAGCTGGGAGACGCGGTGCAGATTGTTGCCGTTTGCAGCCGCACCCAAAGGTCTGCAGAAACGGTGGCGGAGGCGATCCCGTACGACGTTGACATTTACACGGATGTCGGCGCGCTGCTGGCGGACGGTGGTATTGAGGCGGTGGATATTGTGTTGCCGATTCCGATGCTGCCTGAGGTGGTGTCGCAGGCACTGGCGGCGGGGAAGCATGTTTTCAGCGAAAAGCCGATCGCGCAGACTGTTGCCGAGGGGCAAGCCTTGATCGCGGCCAGCCGGTCCTATGGAGACCGGGTGTGGATGGTGGGTGAGAACTGGCGCTATGAGGAGGCTTTTCAGGCGGCGGCGCGGGCGGTGCAGGCCGGACGGATCGGGCAGCCACTGTTCTGCGATCTGTCGTTGCAGCTGCCGATCAGGGCCGAATACCAGGGGCCGACCTGGCGGAATTCGGGCGAGGTGCTGGGAGGCTATCTGCTGGACGGAGGGGTGCATCATGTAGCGGGTCTGCGGGTGGTGCTGGGAGAGATAGAGAGTGTTAGCGCGTTGACGACGGCGCACCGGGAGGATCTGCCGCCGGCGGACACGATGAGTGCGGTGCTGCGCTTCAGCAACGGGGTAGTCGGCACCTATTTGATCACCTACGCGGTGGGGAGCAGTTTGGGCACGGATGCGGTCCACATTGGCGGGAGTGAAGGCAGTTTGCGCGTCTCGCGAGGAGAGCTTGTGCTGGAAAGGGACGGGGAGAGCGAGCGGCAGGCGTTCAATGTGCTGATCAGCGTGCGGGAGGAGTTGGCCGCGTTTATCGCGGCGGTACGGGATGGTTCCCCGCATCGGAATTCGCCCCAGGAGGCGTTGCAGGACCTGGCCGTGGTTGAGGCGATGTTGGCTTCGGCGCGGTCGGGGCGTTTGCAGCGAGTTGAGCGGCACGTGTGACGCGGCGGAACAGCTGCGCAGGGGCGCAGACACAGGGCTGATGCAGCCTTGCCGAACCCGTTCCGACCAGGACTTGTCAGTTCCCCCGCCCAAGGAGGACCAAATGAACATCTTAGGCATTGATATTGGCGGGAGCGGCATCAAGGGGGCGGTGGTCGACGCGGAAACGGGCGAGTTGCTGACGAAGCGGCGCCGCATCGGGACGCCAGACCCGTCAACGCCGCAGGCGGTTGCCGAGGTTGTGTTGGAGATCGTCCGTCACTTCGGATGGGTAGGCCCGATGGGTTGTACGTTCCCGGCGGTGATTCGCAATGGCATTGTGTGCACAGCGGCGAATGTGGACGACTCGTGGATCGGGACCGATGCGCCGGAGCTGTTTGAGCAGGTGACCGGTTGTCCGGCGTCGATCGTTAACGACGCGGACGCGGCCGGCATTGCGGAGATGGTTTTTGGCGCGGGCAGGGACCAGCCTGGGGTAGTCGTGCTGCTTACCCTGGGCACAGGCATTGGTTCGGCGCTGTTTGTTGACGGACACCTGGCGCCGAATACGGAGTTCGGGCACCTGGAGATTGACGGTTACAACGCGGAGAGCCGGGCTGCGAACAGCGCGCGAGACCGGGAACGGCTGAGCTGGAAGAAGTGGGGGAAGCGCCTAAACAGATATTTTCAGACCGTTGAATTTCTACTTTCGCCGGATCTGTTTATCATTGGCGGAGGCGTAAGCAAGAGAAGCGAGAAGTTTGTCAAGTATATTGACGTGCGTGCGCCGATTGTGGCAGCGCAGATGCGAAATCATGCGGGCCTGATCGGGGGTGCGATGGCGGCACTCGCCCTGATTCAAGGGGAAGGAGACGAGGAGCGGGCTCCTGCCGAACTCTATGTGACGGGGTAGGATTGAAGATCCAAACCTTGTGTCGGTATTTCAGTGGTCGAAATCATCAGCCGGCAACTGGCTGGCCTCTGACGCTGCACAGTTCTGATATTGCGCTATCAGGGGGGGAACGCTGGGCGCGGCCGAACCACATCTCAACGCAGAGACGATCTTGAGGAGAAGAGCAATCATGACAAGAATGAACGAAGCGGCGGCAATCGGTCAGGCGATCTGGCTGGACTTTATCAGGCGCTCCTTCCTGGATTCCGGGGAGTTGGGCGACCTGGTCGCCAAGGGTCTGCGGGGCGTTACGTCGAACCCGTCGATTTTCCAGAAGGCGATCACGGCGAGCACCGACTATGACGCCGCGGTTGAACGGCTGGTCGGTGAAGGCAGATCGGTCAATGACATATACGAGGCGCTGGCTATTCAGGACATCCGCCGTGCGTGCGACATCATGCAGCCGGTCTATGTGAGTTCGGACGGGGTGGACGGCTATGTCAGCCTGGAGGTGAATCCAAAGCTGGCTTACGATACGGAAGGCACGGTTATGGAGGCCCGCCGGCTCTCGTCTCTGGTGGACAGGCCGAATGTGATGATCAAGGTGCCGGCCACGCCGGAGGGTATTCCGGCGATTGAGACGCTCACCGGCGAGGGCATCAATATCAATGTCACGCTCATCTTCTCGTTGCAGCAGTACGAAGACAGCGCGATGGCATATATTCGCGGTCTGGAGAAGCTGGCTGATGCAAATGTGGATTTCAGCCGGGTGGCGTCGGTGGCCTCATTCTTCGTCAGCCGGGTGGACGGCAAGGTTGACCCCAAGCTGGTTGAGCTTGGCAACGGCGAGCTTCAGGGAAAGATCGCGATCGCGAATGCCAAGACGGCCTATCACCGCTTCGGCGAGTTGTTCAGCGGTCCTCGCTGGGAGAAGCTAGCGGGGCAGGGGGCGCGGGTACAGCGTCCGCTGTGGGGAAGTACGAGCACCAAGAATCCCGACTACCCGGACACGCTGTACGTGGACGAACTGATTGGCCCGCACACGGTCAACACGTTGCCGCCTGAGACGCTGGACGCGTTTCTGGATCACGGCTGCGCGGCGCGCACCGTGGATGCAGATGTGGAGGAGGCGCGGCAACATTTGGCGGACCTGGCTGAACTTGGCATCGATCTGGGTGAGGTCACCACGGAATTAATGGGTGAAGGTGTGGACGCGTTTGCCGACTCATTTGATGAGTTGATGTCGGGCATTGCGGAAAAGGTGAAGGCGATCGCGGGCGGGGACGACAACCAGACAAGAGCACGCGCCGATTTTTTTACGGTGCCCTCCGGAGCCAGGTAGAGGGCGCTCTGGAGGAGATTGACAGGGAGCGGATCGTCACCCGCATCTGGGCCAGGAGCCACAGCGTGTGGAGTGACAAGCCGGACGAGATCGTGGACCGGCTGGGCTGGCTGGACATTGCCGTCAGAATGGAGGAGGAGCGGCATTGCATCAGCGCCCTGTTGCAGGATCTGCAGCAAGAGGGCTACACGCAGGCGGTTCTGCTGGGGATGGGGGGATCCAGCCTGGCGCCGGAGGTGTTTGCGCGTACATTCGGCAGCGGTCCGATGTCGTTGCGGATATTGGACAGCACGCACCCGGCGGCCGTCCAGAGTGTAGCCGCCAATTTGGATGCGGCGCGAACGCTATTCATTGTCGCCACCAAGTCGGGTACTACGGCTGAAACGCTGTCCCTCTTCAAATATTTCTACAACCATCTTCAAGAGAAGCTCGGCGAAGCGGAGGCGGGTGCGCACTTTGTCGCGATAACGGATGCGGGCAGCGAACTCGTCAAACTGGGACAGGCGTGCAATTTCCGCGCAGTCTTTATCAATGATCCGAACATCGGCGGCCGCTATTCGGCGCTGTCGCACTTTGGTTTGATTCCGGCGGCGCTGCTGGGGGTCAATCTGCGGCGTCTACTGCGTCGCGGCCAAGAGGCGAAAAACGATTGCGGACGGCATATAACCGGTTCGCTCAATCCCGGCGCGCAGATTGGCGTGGTGATGGCGGAGATGGCCAAAGCGGGGCGGGACAAACTGACGGTCATAGCGGACGAGGAGGTGGCTTCTTTCGCCGACTGGCTGGAGCAGTTGATCGCGGAGAGCACGGGCAAATCGGGGACGGGAATCGTGCCGGTGGTGGGTGAACCGGCGGCGTCACCGGAGGCATACGGCGCGGACCGGTTGTTTGTTCATCTGCAGTGGAGCGACGCAGGGGCACAGGACGGGAAGGTGGAGGCGCTGATCGACGCCGGCCATCCGGTGATCCGCGTGCGCTTCCGTGACCGGTACGACCTGGGGGGACAGTTTTTCCTTTGGGAGTATGCTACGGCGGTGGCGGGGGCGCGTTTAGGCATTCACCCGTTTGATCAGCCGGATGTTGAGTCGGCGAAGCAGCAGTCGCGGCAGATGATGTCGGCCTATATGGAGAGCGGAAGCCTGCCTGCGCCGCAGCCGTCGCTGGAAAGTGCCGGCCTAAAGGTATACCTTGGGGGCGGGGATGGGGACAGACCGCCCGGCAGTGCGGACGAAGCGCTGGCAGCCTTTGTGGAAGGGGCGGCTGCAGGGGACTACTTCAGTATACAGGCCTACATGAGGCCCTGTTCCGCCGTGGACAGGTTGCTTAAGACCATGCAGGGACGTCTGCGAGACCGGACAAGGCTAGCGACGACCACCGGATACGGTCCCCGCTTTCTGCACTCCACGGGGCAGCTGCATAAGGGGGACCGGGGGAACGGTCTCTTCATCCAACTTACTGACAGGCCGTCTTCGGACGCTGACATTCCCGACGAGCCGGGTTCGGCGGCGTCGGCGGTGCCGTTCGGTGTCCTGATCCAGGCCCAGTCGCTGGGGGACCGGCAGGCGCTGATCAATGCAGGGCGGCGCGTGTTACGGATCGATTTGGGGGAAGAGGCAGAATCGGGATTGGAGCGGCTGGTCGATTCACTGGCAACGGTGTAAGGGAAGCGTAGGACAGGGGGAGCACGCGATCGGGGAAAGGGCGCCCTGCAGGTGGGTAGGTGCCCTGATTCCGATCGCGTTAATGTTTCGAAACGGAGACGAATGCAGATTCAAGAGGTAGATGCTCTGAAGCGGCAGGCAGCCGAAGCTGCGGTGGCGCATATTGAATCGGGGATGGTCGTGGGGTTGGGCGCGGGGAGCACGGCGCTGAAGGCGCTCGAATGTATCGCGGAGCGCCTGGCAGTGGGCAGGCTCACAGAGATTCTCGGCGTGCCCAGTTCGGAACAGGTGGCCGCAGATGCACAGCGGCTGGCGATTCCGCTTACCACCCTGGACTGTCATCCACGCATTGACCTGACGATCGACGGCGCCGACGAGGTCGATCCGCAGCTGCGCGTGATCAAGGGCGGGGGCGGCGCACTGCTACGGGAGAAGATCGTTGCGCAGGCGAGTGAGCGTGAGATGATCATCGTGGATGAGCGCAAGCGATCTGAGCGACTGGGCGAGAAGTGGGCGCTGCCAGTGGAGGTGCTTTCCTTTGGTCTGCGGGCCCACGTGGCGTACATTGAACGGCTTGGTGCGGCGGTGCAGGTGCGGACAGTGCCGGACGGCAGTCATTTTCGAACTGACAGCGGCAATCTGATTCTCGACTGTGCGTTCGGTCCTATGGAAGACCCGGAGTGCATTGCCGGCGCGTTGGAGAGACGGGCCGGCATCGTTGAGCACGGCCTTTTCCTCGATCTGGTGACGGACTTGATCGTCGCCAGCCCCGCGGGTACGCAACACCTAACCCGATAACTGAACAACCGATTGAACTGAGGAGGCGTCAGGGGATCCTGTTCTGCGGCGGCGGTCCGTGTCTCTCTTGCTTTTTTCAAGGGGCGCGGGCATCTTCGCCGCGCTTGTTGGGAGGATTGGAGGCAGCCCAGTTGGACCGCCTCATCAATTCGATTGCGGGATAATCAGTTGATCTCCGACACGGAGCAGGTCGGCGTTGGAGATGTTGTTGGCGGCCATGAGCGCGTCAACAGTGACATCAAACTGTTGGGCGATGCCGAGAAGTGTGTCGCCTTCCTGCACGGTGTAAAGAGTCTGGTTCATAATGCTTACGTCGGCGGCGGACAGGCCGGGGATGAGAAGGACGGTGTCGACTCTCACGACATGCGGGTTGGTGATCGTGTTGCTGTTAAAGGCGATGAGCTCGGGCACGGTCACCCCGTATTGATCGGCGATGGATGCCAGAGTTTCGCCGGGGCGGACGGTGTGCGTGCCCACCTGCCGAGACAGTGCTGGATCAGCAGCGCCTCTCTGTGCACTGGGCTGATCTGCGAACTCGCTTGCGCTGGGAATCAGTAACTCCTGGCCGATGGAGATGTTGTGCTCGTCGCGCAGGTTGTTGAGACTCATGATCTGGTTCAAGGCTACGTCGTAGCGAAGGGCGATTGACAGCAGCGTATCGCCCTCTTGAACCGTGTACTTGAACGGCTCGGGGGTGGCCGTGGGGATGCCTTCGGGCGTGGTCAGGCCGGGCACATAGGGCATACGAAGGACCTGGCCCACCTGGAGCGCGTCGGTAGTGAGCAGGTTCATCTCCCGAATTCGCTGGATCTCCGTGCCGAATTTGTCGGCGATTGTTGAAAGGGTATCTCCCGGTCTGACTTCATAGGTGACTGTGGTCGGGACCGGCGTGTCTTCGGGTGTCGGCAAGGGCGTTTCAGTGGCCGCGGGTTGCGGCGTGTCCGGCGCCATGACGACCGGTTCCTCTTGCGGCGGTTCCGAGGCGTTGCCCGCCTCCTCGGCCACGCGCTCACGGGTACATGCGGAGAGCAGGAGAATTGCCGCCAGCGCCAGGATGACGCCGGAC
Organism: Caldilineaceae bacterium; assembly: GCA_028819675.1. Next base: position 10,079 of record JAPPKT010000103.1, read on the forward strand.
ATCCGCGTAGAGATCATTGGTTGCGCTGCTGCTCTGTGATGTGAGCGCGACTGCGTGCCCATCGGTTTTCTCCACTCCTGGAAGCCAATTGCCCGATTAGTTCGGGTCGAGAATCCGGAAACCTGAGCCCAGAGGGTCTTTGCGGCTGCCCCTGGGCTCTATTTTGTGCTTTCTGTCTGTGGGGAAGGGACAGAAGACGGCATGTAGTTAGCTTATATGCCAACGCGTGTCAGTTGGCATATTGAATGATAGCACACGCATAAATGGCCCGCAAGCAGTTTTGGAATTTGAGGTGCCCCAGATTCTGAGGGGGTCGTTGTCTGAATCAGGATTTGCAGGATTTTCGATATTTTTGGGATGGCAGAGGATGGCGTGCGGGACGTGGGGCGGCCCCCTGCGAGGGACCAGACGGGCAGAGTTCAAAGAGACAACGGTGCAGGTGAACTCAGAATTGCGGTCGGGGTCGAATCGATCGTAAGAGAACGGTCCGAAATCGTTCCGGGAGATGGCCGGAAGAACGTCCGGGATGAAAGTACAATCATGGCATCAGAAGGTTGAAACGAAGTTCGGGGAGGACCGGCCATGATTATACGAGTACTCTTGACAGGAACGACGCTGGTGCTGCTGGCCCTGGTGGCTTCAGTTGGCGCGGCAGGGGCTTCCGCGCCGGAAGGAATCCCGATTGGCGAACTGGAAAAGGTTCGAGCTTATGCTGCGGCGGCGCAAATGGGCGGGCGCAGCTACGTGGTTGATGGCGGCCGGCTCTTCGCCGGGGTAGGCGGGGCCTGGGAGCCGCTGCCGGCGCCGCAGGGCGTAATCGTCAATGCAGTCGCGGTGGACCGGTCGGACTCGGAGACCGTGTTTATCGGCGCGGCCAACAGGCTCAGCGTCTATGTCGCGCGCAACGGGGGTAAAGCGTGGCAGGGGTACTCCGTGGATCCGGGCTCCATTGGCGGCGTGACCGCGATGGCCTTTGACGCGTTCAACCGGCTGCTGTACGTGGGGACGGTCTCGGATGGGATCTATCGCCTGCGGGACACTGGCGCCGGACCGGGGCAGGGCCTGGTTGCGAGTGGGCATCTGCAGTTGGAGGAGCCAGTGTTGGAGATCGCGGTTGACAGCACGGGGGCGGGGCTGGCGTTTGTACGTACTCCGGAAAAACTGTATCGGGCCGATGCTTACGGGCTGAGATGGTTGGTGGTGCACAATCTGCCCAGCCCGCCGACAGCCGTTGCGGTGGCCGACAGTTCGCCGCCGAGGGTTTATGCAGGTACGGCAGGCGGGGGCGTGCTTGTGAGTGGTGACGGAGCCGCTTGGCGGGCGGTGAATCACGGGCTGGATAACGCGGGTGACGGCAAGCTCATCGTTAGCGACGTGGTGGTGGACCCAGCGCAGCCGGAGGTCCTTTATGCCGCGACGGGCGACTCAGAGTTGGGCGAAGTTCAGGGACTGTCGGGCAAGGTGGCGATGAGCACTGACGGCGGCGGCCGGTGGGAGAGTTTGGCAGAGTTGGAGAAGGCGCAGGCGGCAGAACTGTTGCCAGTGCCAGGGCAAAGCGGGCTGGTCTACGTGCTTACAACCGCCAGTCGAACGCCGTTTGCAGTAGGCATGGGACCTCCAACCGAGATGCTCGTGAGCGAAGGGTTGCCTGAAGGAGGTCCGAGAGGCCCGGGCCTGCTGGCCTGGATTCTGGCAGGGCACGCCAGCGCGGCGCTTGTAATTCTGGGTGTGAGCGAGATCAGAGGAGGGGGGCGGAGGAGAGTCGGACCGGCCTATGGGATGCGTTCCGCTCAGGCCGGTTGAAGGAGATGGCCTGTTGCAGGTTTGGTCTGGGGCTTTGGGACCGTGCGGCAGCAGTGTGAAGGCGCCCGCTCCCCCGTGGGCGTCTTCGAGAACTGCGATGCCTTTTGAGGCAGTGCGGGGGTGTGGGAAGAGAGTCGTTTCCTGTTGTGGGAGAAGTCTTGTCCTGGCTCGTAGGCGTTTGCGTAAACGGAGATGTGGAAGGGCAAGAAGGGGTCTTTGCACGGCGGGCTACAGAGGTTCAAGAGGGGCAATCAGGAGGGGAGTCCACGAGGGCACCCACTGGAGGGTCCAGATCGTTCGGTCCTGTGCCTGGAATTGGGGTCGCCGGGACTGAGGGCGCAGCTCAGTTAGACAGCAGGATCGGTTCCAAGTGGGGGCTCTATCTCAGTTGAGGGAAAGCAGATGCGATGGTCAGGCCGGCGAAGAGGAGCAGCATCAGGAAGGCTCTGCCGCCGGAAAGGAGGAAGAGAAGACCCCACGGGGCCACGCCGAGGATGATGCCGGCTATGGCGAAGTGAGGAAGCTTGCGGCCGCGGCGGTTGCCGACTGCGCTGCGAATGATGCGGGCCGCGAGCGTGCCGGCGCCGGAGCCGATGATGAAGGCAATGAAGAATCCGAAGAAGCCAATGCTGCCGAGCAGAAAGCCGACGATGGGGGCGACGATCAGGGTGAGCACAAAGCCAACGGCAAGGGCGACGATGTTGTCCCTACCCAAGGCGTTGAAGTAGATGTTCTGCTGTTCGCGGACGCATTCGTTGCAACGGTAGCCGACGGGTGTACGCACGGCGCAGGAGATGCAGATCGGTTTTCCGCATTTGTTGCAGCGCAGGAGCGTTTCCCGGTCGGGGTGGTTGGCGCAGGTCAGGCTTTCGGGTTCGCCATCGCTGCCTACTACAATGGGAGCTGGTCTGCCGTCGTAGATGGCGCGGCGGGCGGGGTCACCGAGTATTTCGTAGGCTTTTACGATGGCAGCAAGCTTTTGCTCGGCGTAGGCCCGGTCTGCGGCGGATTCAAGAGTCTCGGGCTGGTAGAGCTTTTGCAGCCGGATGAATTGCTGCTCGATCTCCTCTTGATCGGCATCATGGCGTAGATCGAGGGTACGGTAAAGCTCCTTGTCGGGTTGGTTGGAATCGTCTGACATTGGATTTCGCTTTCTACTCTGTCACGGGCCTCCGGCAAGGGGCGCAAGGTGAGCGTCACGCAGTTAATTTCAGCTTGTCCATCAAGGTCTGGTAGAAGTAGCTGCGCGGGCGAAGTCGAATGAAGCGGGCCTGATAGGGGCTGCTGTCGACGACGATTTCGTCGGTGTCGTCCACTTCGACTTCGAACTGGCCGTCAACCGTGAGCATGGCGGAGTGGTCGCTGTAGACTCGCAGTCTTACTTCGGCGCCTTCGGATAGGACGACTGCCCGGTCCATGCTCATGTGGGGTGCGACGGGGATCACAAGGATATTGCGCAGGTCGGGCGGCAGGATTGGGCCGCCGGCTGCGAGGGCGTAGGCGGTGCTGCCAGTGGCGGTACTGACGATAAGGCCGTCGCAGGTATAGGTGGTGAGGTAACCGCCGT
>JAPPKT010000178.1 GCA_028819675.1 Caldilineaceae bacterium
CCGCACAAGGGAGGGCCGAATAGGCCCGACCGCCCAAAACTGCAGGGGCCAGGGGTTAGGGGTCAGAGACGGCGTTTCCTCTGCCACAGAGTTTATCGCGGCGCGGCGATGGTTGGTGTGGCGCCGAAAGTATGCGTGAGTTTGCCTCCATTTTGGGATGCACCCGTTTGGAGTTAGTCCAACGGGTCCAGAAAGAACAGCGGGTTTCGACTGAGAAGGTTGAGAAGAGCATTTTCCTTTATTGGAAATCACCGCAACCGGGACAGTTTGGGTAGACCCGCTTTGGATGTGACTTTGCGCTGTTATTTTTGAGTTGGTATACTGTTTGGGTTGCGCCAGAAAGCGAGAGTTGGGCTGGAGGCGCTGGTCCCTCGCTGGGGCGGCCAGCGGAACTGAAAGCAGGTTTCGGTACATTCTTCCCCCCACATTCCATTCGAAATCAGGCTCCGAAGGATCTGGATTCTTCAGAGGAGGCCAGCATGTTAAGAACATTGGGCCGGGTCGTGCCCATACTCCTGCTGATCGGCTTGATTGCGACAGGGGTCGTTTTCATTCGCAGTGGGTTACTAACGACAGATTTGGCCGCGAGAGAGTGGCTTGCCTCTGCCACCGGGGCACAGCCGAACGCCGTCGAGTCGCAGGTCAGCATTCCCACATATTTCGGCTCTCTGGAGGTTACGAAATCGCGTTCAGTAACTCCGGGCGTGGGTGGGGAAGTCCTGGAAGTGTTCGTCGAAGTGGGCGACCTGGTAGAGGCGGGGCAGGAGCTGTTCCGGTTGGATTCGACGCAACTTGACTGGGCGGTTCAGCGGGCAGAGATTGCGCTGGAGCTGGCTCGGATTGCGTTGTTGGAGATCGACGAGCAGTCTTCGGAGGGCGATCTTGCGGTTGCTCGGGCCAATCTGGAGGTGGCGAAGACCAATCTTGACAAGCTGGCGTTTGGCGGCGTGACGGAAGACGAGCTGGCCGCCACGCGGGCGAGCGCCGCGGCCGCGTGGGCGCGGTACAATGAGCTACTCGCCGGCCCGACCGAAGCCCGCTTGCAGCAGTTGAGGGCGAGCCTGGAAAGGGCGGAGCTGGCAGTAACGCAGGCGCAGCGGGCGTATAACGAGGTGGCGTGGCGAGGCGACGTCGGTCGTACGCCGCAGGCAGCGAATTTGCAGCGGGTCACGATCGACCTGAATGTGGCGCAGGCGTCTTACAATGAGGCGACGCAGCCGGCGCGAGCTTCGGAAGTACAGAGCGCCCTGGCGGCGGCTCATCGGGCCCAACATGCGTTGAACGAACTCGAGGAAGGCATTTCGGAGGTGGATCTGGCAGTAGGCAGGGCGAGGGTTGCGGCAGCGGAGGCTACGATTCTGAGGATAGAGGAATTGTCGACCAGCCAGAAGTCAGCCGAACTGCGGGTGAGCCAGGCGCTCGTCAACCTGGAGGAGTCGCAACAGCGTTTGGACAAGGCCACAGTTCGCGCGCCGATGACGGGGGTTGTTCTTGCACTCAATGCCGAGGAGGGTCAGGTAATTGGCGCGTCTTCACTTGCAGCCGAAATAGGCGATCCATCGGCGCTGGAGCTGGTGGTGGGGATTCCTCAGGACCAGGTGCTGACGATGTCGGTCGGGGATCCGGTGCGAATAACCCGGTTCGGCAGCGATGACATTTCCGTTCTTTCGACGATTTCCAAGATTTCTCCGATCAGCTTGCCCGGCAAAGGGAACTCGACCTTTCCCGTTACGATTCGGTTGCCGGAAGACGGCACCGCGCAGTTTAATCCTGGAATTTTCGTTTCGGCGACCTTTGAGTAATCCTCTGGCTGGGCGAGTATTTACTTTCCAGGCTTAATGCTGGGTACGTGGGCTTCCGCGCCGTGTGCAGCCCGGTTGCGGAAGTCCGTGAAGATGAAAACTCAGGTAGGAACCGAGTGGTGACGACAGGGCGTCAAAGAGGACGCACCGGTTGCCAAGGTTCCATTGGTTAACGGCACTACGTCAACTGCATTCAAAGGGGAGCGCAATGACGAACCACATTCGAGTGCTGGAGATATGACGATGATGATTCGACTCGTTTTGGGCTTCGGAGCGCTAATATATCTTGCGATAATCCAGCCTGGACCGGCTCAAAGCGGACGACTTGAAGATCAGTTAGCCCAGTCCACACCATTTACCCCAACAGTCCTCGCGGTTGTACGCAATCAAGGCAGTACGCTCTACGACAGGCCGAACGGTGAGCCTCAGCAGGAGCTAGTGGGTGGTTCTCTTGTCACGGCGCGGTTGCGTTCTACTGACCTGCTCTGGGTATTGGTTCAGACACGTGACCAGACTGAAGGTTGGGTAGAGGTAAGGACACTGCTGGCCGCTGGGTTGGGCCGGCTTCCAGTGGAGGTTCCTACACCGACGCCCACGTTGACGCCATCGCCTACTGTTCCGCCAACGCCGTCGCCATCGGCGACGCCGACTACGGAGGCGGTTCCGACTGAAGCGGTGGAGGCCACGGGGACGGCTACGAGCGAACCGGCTCCTGAGGACGTAATGGAGGCGACGCCAGAGGCTACGGGGACACCGGCGGCGATGGAAGAGGCTGCAGGCACGCCGGCGGCGATGGAAGAGGCGACGCCGCAGCCTACAGAAGAAGCCATGCCCGAGGCTACCTCTGAGGCGGGGACGCCGGAAGCAACTCCGACACCGTTCATGCCACCTGAAGGACCCACGGCACTCTCGCTGGCTCGAATTGGTGGTGCAGTCCTATGGGATGGCGAGGACGGGTCCTTTGTGGAACATTTCAAGGCCGGTTCGCGGTTGACTGCGGCTTTCAGAACGGACAGTAGCAGTTGGTACTATGTCTATCACGATGATGGGGCTCACGGTTGGGTTTCGGCAGATGAGCTGTTGGTCGTGAGCGGGCAGATCCTGACTGTCAAGGAGTTTACGATTCCCTTAGAGGAAGTGATACCTGTTGAAGAAGAGGAGGTTGCACCGGGCGCGGAGACCCCAACGCCCACGCCTACACCTGCCGGGCCCCCAGAAAGGGTCACGGTAACGGTCATTGATTTCGGTCTGCGGTTGAACGTGCGCGCCGGTCCAAGTACCGATTACGACATCGTGGCCAAGGCGGTGGCTGGTGTAACCTTTAACGGGATAGGACGAACGGAGGCAGGAGACTGGGTGCAGGTGGCGATTGCCGATCTTCCCAGCGGGTATGGTTGGGTGTCGGCCACTTACGTGACGACCACGGGGCCGTTTGAGGCGTTGCCTGTGGTGGAAGCGATGGAGATGGATTCGGAGGCTGAGACGGAAATGGAGAGCGACGGATGAGTTGGTGAAGGTGAAAAGCCTTGGCCCGGATTCTTGCCGGCTAACCTTCTGACCACAGTTTACGAATCCTGTTTGCGCTGTCAGGCGGAAAAGGATCAACGAAGTGTGAGCGATTCTGAACATGACCGAGGTCGTGGGCAGAATCGCTTTTTTGCTGGCGGACCAGTTTGAGGGCAGCCGACTCTTGCTTGCACTTGTGTGGTCTTTCTACATGCGGCCCTGCTGGTCCCTTCATCTCTTGCCGGTCAGGCGGAGGGAAGTGCCGGACCATCTTTTGCAGTGTTTTTCGAGGGACAGATGCAGGCGAGTTAGAAGTCTCCAACTCTGAATCAGACGGCGGCATTTTGCCACAAGGTGCGCACGTGCGGATTGGTTTGTAGTGTACTTTGGGGAAGTCATTCCACGTGCACTTGAGAATTGAGGCCGTATGTGCCGGCCTGTTCTTGATGGCAACTGACTTCATAGTGGAAGGCAAGGTATGGTGGAAAATCAAGTCGCCAAAAATACACTACTTTTACGACGATTGACACAGCCAATGCGTTCTTGTATAGTTCAGTCCCCGCATCAGGGCGGTTGGGAGGATGAACGTTGCTGCGATTTGTGACGCATTCCATTCACTGTGCCTTGCTTTCTTTACTCCAACCTTGCAGAGGTTTTTGAGTAGAAAAGGAGAGTGGTCGAAATGCCGAACGGTACACCTTTTTCGAGACGTCATTTTCTGAAGTTGAGCGGAACTGCCGGCGCGACTGCAATGCTCGCTGCCTGTGGGCCGGGCGGCGCACCGGAAGCGTCATCCGGCGCAGAGGAAGCGGCCGCGGACATGCCGCAGGCGGCAACCCAGTCAATCGAGGAGCTGCTTGGCGCGGACATGCCGGGAAGCCCGAATAATGCCAGGGGCTGGACCACTGTTCTGCCCGATTTGCCGGAGGGACTGCCGCCCGCACCGGGGCAGGAACCGATTGAGATTTCGACGACGCGGCGGGTGGACGCCCAGACGAAGTTTGGCGAAGGCGACTCATTGGAGAACAATCCCTGGTCGCGCATGATTGAGAAGCTATTTGGCGTCAAGCTCACGGTTGCCTGGTCCTGGTCGAGCGGCGACGAGGCAACGACAAAGTACAACCTGGCCATGGCAAGCGGCGATATGCCGGACTATCTGGAAACTGTGCCTTCCACTATCTTCGTGAAGATGGTAGAGGCAAATCTGCTTGAGGACATAACCGATGCATACACAATGTATGCCAGCCAGCGGTGGCAGGACACGTGGGCTGAGTATGGTGAGCTTCCGTGGATCTTCACAACGGTAGACGGTCGAAAGTACGGTTTGCCGCGAGTCGAGGACCTTGCCCACAATGACAATATCCTCTGGTACCGGCAGGACTGGTTTGACGCGCTCAGTCTGGATGTTCCGCAGACGCTAGAAGAGTTGCATGACACGGCGGTGGCCATTGTAGAGGCAGACATAGGCAAGGGCGCGCCGGGAACGACGATCGGATTGCTTGCGAACAAGAGTTTTTCTGCGACCTGGTTTGGCAGCATCGATCCAATCTGGGCACCCCACGGGGTTGTTCCGAATCACTGGACAGAGGTGGGAGGCGAACTGGTCTTTGACGCGGTTCGCGAGGAGATGCAGGAGCCGCTGGCGCTATTGAACCAATGGTACCAAGACGGCATTTTCCGCGAGGACTTCTTCACGATAAACACTTCCGACTCGATCCAGGATGTGGCCGCGAGTCAGTGCGGCATTCATTACACGCCATCCTGGGGCGCGTGGCTGGACACGGTGCGAAACGATCCGGAGACAGTCTGGGCATTTGCCGACAATCCTGCCGGCCCGGATGGTGTCAGAGCACGGCACACCGAGAACAACTTCCGCAGCAGCCCCTTCTGTTTCCGGAAAGGGATGGAGCACGTCGATCAGATCTTCAAGATTACGAACTTCATGCACGAATTGACGGAGGACTACGACCGGCGCTTCCACGGTTGGGAGAGCCACAACTATGAATGGCTGGAGGATGGTTCGGTCGCGGCTACGGGAATCAGTTGGTCCCCCTGGGCTATTGGGCCGATAGGAACGCGCGGAAGCGGGATGATCGATCCCCGTCACGTAGCCAACCTGATAGACTATCAGCTTGAGGAATGGGGAAAGATTCCGGCTGAGGAACGGGACGCTTACCAGACGCTCTCGCTTGAAGATCCCACCGGCGTGAGAATACTGGGCAAACAGTCACGCCTCTTCATTCTGGAGACGGCAGAACAGGGCAAGATTACGGAATACCAGAGTCTGCCTACACCGACCATGATCGAACGGGGCAGTGACCTGAGTAAGTTGGTAGAGGAAAACGTGCTCGGCATGATTATCGGAGAGAAGCCTCTCAGCGCTTTCGACGATTTTGTCGAGCAGTGGACAAACCTTGGCGGCGACCTGGTTACGCAGGAAGTGAACGAGTGGTGGGCCGCAAGGTCGTAAGTCAGTACCCAGACTTTGCAGGGGGCAGGCGTGTTCTCGGGGAACCGGGGGCACACTGCCCTTCGCAGCGAAGTAGGGTGACAGTACTCCGAACGGAAATGAAGTCCCAGTAGTATCCCCGGATTGACATTATGGCAGTTGTCGAAGCGGAACACGGCACCGTTGCCGAAACGGCTGCAAAGCGATTGCGAATCCGCAACTATTTAGGGAGATCATGGCCATTGTACGCCATGATGGTGCTCCCAGTCATTCAGCTTGCCCTCTTTCACTACTACCCCATGTACGGTGTAGTGATCGCATTTCAGGATTTCAACCCTGGCCTGGGATTCGGAGGTTCGCCCTGGGTTGGTCTGAAGCACTTCAGGTTTATCTTCTCCAATCCCGACTTCAGTAACGTAGTCGCCAACTCTTTCATTATCGCGGTCGGCAAGATCACGACACTTCAGTTAATGGCAGTTACACTGGCATTGCTGCTCAACGAAATCCGGTCAATGATCTTCAAGCGTACGGTACAGACGGTGATCTATCTGCCGCACTTCCTCTCCTGGATTGTGCTGGGAGGCATTTTGCTGGATCTGCTGTCAACGTCGGGAATGATCAACCGGGCCATTGAGTTTGTAGGTTTTGATCCGATTCTCTTTCTGGGCAGTAACGCATGGTTCCGTCCCATCATTGTGGTTACGAATCTGTGGAAGGAGGCCGGGTGGGCAACGATAATCTACCTGGCCGCTCTGACGGGCATCGACCCGGTTCTGCATGAGGCGGCCGCAATTGACGGCGCTAACCGCTGGCAGCGCATTCGCCACGTCAACATTCCCGGAATCCTCTCGATGGTCATACTGATCGCCTGCTTGAACCTGGGAAATGTTCTTCAAGCCGGCTTTGAGCAGGTGCTGACCTTATATAACCCGACGGTGTATGAAACCGGCGACATAATCGATACATACGTCTACCGTGCGGGACTCATCTCGGCGCGTTACAGTATGGGCGCGGCGGTGGGTCTTTTCCAGTCGGCGATGGGCTTTGTCCTGATCGTGGTCGCCTACCGTCTGGCCAGCAGGTATGCGGGATATCGGATATTTTGATCGCAGGGCGAATCGTGTAGCTGGCGACAGGCAGTGAAAAACCGATGATACAAGAAAAGAGTTTAGCGAGCAGGATGTTTGATCTCGGGAATTACCTCTTCCTGTTTCTATTCGGGCTCGCCTGCCTGTTTCCGATGGTACATGTGATCGCTGTCTCGCTGAGCAACCGGGCGGCGTCCATGGGTGGTTTTGTTACGCTGTGGCCACTGGGTACAACCTTTCAGAACTATCTTGAAATCCTGGAGGCGGGACCGGTATACAGGGCATTCCTGGTCTCGGTCTCCCGCACAGTTCTGGGTACGTCGATCAATATGGCCATGACGGTACTGGCCGCATATCCCCTTTCGAAGTCGTCGGAGGAGTTGAAGGGGCGTTCGGTTTTCATGTGGATCGTCCTGATTGCAATGCTGTTCAACGGTGGGCTCATCCCCTGGTGGATGGTGATACGCAACCTGGGTCTGCTCAACAGCCTGTGGGCGCTGGTGCTGCCCGGGGCACTGCCAATCTGGAACGTGATCCTGCTGATGAACTTTTTCCGCGAGATCCCGAAGGAGCTGGAAGAGGCAGCGATCATCGATGGCGCTTCCTATTGGGGTACTCTCTGGTATGTGTTTCTCCCCCTGTCGGTGCCGGCACTGGCGACGCTAACTCTGTTTGCCGCAGTTTTCCACTGGAATGCGTGGTTTGACGGGATGGTCTTGATAATGGACAACGCCAAGTACCCGATCATGACATTTCTGCGTACGGTGGTGGTCGACATGAATTTGCAGATATTGACAGTAAACATGGAAGATATCTACAACCTGTCGGATCGGTCGATTCGGGCCGCCAATATCGTCGTCGCCACGGTGCCGATCCTGATCGTGTACCCGTTCCTGCAGCGGTACTTCATTCACGGTATCCGTCTTGGTGCGGTAAAGGGATAGCCGGGGCCTTCCAGTAAACGTGACTTTGCCAGTTTCAATGAAGTGAGGAGCAAGCACTCCCGCCGGATATTCAACTCTCGGTACATAGGTCGGACCCAGGATTCGTTGACGTTTAACCGGCCTGGAATTTGCGAGCTCATCAGGTTGTCAGTCCATGAGGGACACAGAGATTCGCGAAGCGTCCTGGAGTATGCTGCACTCACGAGGGCACCCACAAGGGGTGCCCCTACCGGGGGGCGTTCGGCGTGGTGACGCCTCTCATGGGATGCGGGGTTGGGCACCCACAAGGGGTGCCCCTACGGGGGGCGTTCGGCGTGGTGACGCCTCTCATGGGAGGCGGAGTTGGGCACCCACAAGGGGTGCCCCTACGGGGGGACGCTTGGTTGGAAGGAAGTGTCAACAGCCCTAGTACAGTTCATCCAGAACAGGAGCTAAAGCAATGGGAACAGCTGTCAAGATAGGTGTAATTGGCGCCGGGAGCGCGACGTTTTCTCTGGGGCTTGTCAAGGACCTGTGCCTGACGGAAAGTTTGAGCGGCAGCCACGTGACCTTTATGGACGTGGACGCAGAACGGCTGCAGATGATCCACAGGCTGGCCGAGCGCTATGCGGACGAACTTGGGGCGAACATTACATTTGACCAGACTCTGGACCGGCGCGATGCAATGCAGGACGCCGACTTTGTAATCAACACGGCCTCGGTCGTGACATACGACTCGGGCCTGGAGACGCGGGACCTCATCCAGGCGTACGGCTACGACTGGGATGGACCGGGGTCGCTCGAGTATTCGTTCTACAATACTTCGTTCATCTTGGACGTGGCGCGAGAGATTGAGAGGATCTGCCCGGACGCGTGGCTTATCCAGTCGGGAAACCCGGTTTACGACGGCTGCACGGTTATCGGCCGCGAGACCGACGTGAAGGTTTGCGGACTGTGCCACGGCTATTACGGGTACCGGGACATCTGTGACATGCTGGAACTGGACCATACCAAGGTGAAGTGGCAGGCTCCAGGTCTGAATCACAATATCTGGCTGACGCAGTTTGAGTACGAGGGCAAGGACGCTTACCCGTTGATTGACGAATGGATCCAGAGCAAGGGTGAGGCGTATTGGGCGGAAACTGCGGCCAGCAGACCGTTGCCAGAGGGCAGGTCGGGCTGGTCCGGGGAATTGAGGCGTGCGTGGGAGATCGACCTTTCACGGGCGGCAGTGCATATGTACCGGCTGTATGGACTGATGCCGCTGGGTGACACGGTGTGGATGAAGTACATTGGTTGGTGGTATCACAAGGACTTTGACGCGAAGCGTTTCTGGTTTGGCGAGCCCTGGGGCGGTCAGCGTTCGCATCTGTCCTGGCCGATGTACGTTGACAACCAGGCGCGGAAGGTGGAACAGATCGCCCGCCTCGCGCGGGATCCTGCGGCAAGCCTTGTGGAGAGCCTGGGCAAGAGCAAGACTATCGAGCAGCAGGTGCCTATCATCGATGCACTGGTGAACGACAATGAAGGGCATTTCCAGGTAAACGTGCCCAACCACGGGGCGCTGCCGGGTGTTCCGGATGACATTGCGGTGGAGATTCCCGCGGTTGTGAACAAGGACGGAATCCACCGGATACAGGTTGATCCGTTGCCGCAGAAGATCATGCTGACGCAGATCCTGCCTTTGGTTCTCTCGCTCGAGCGAACGCTGCTGGCTATTGAGACGGGGGATCGAGCGCTGCTTCTGTGGGAGTTGCTGGATGCAAACGAAACGCGCTCGTATGCGCAAGCAGAGGAGACGCTGGAGGCGATTCTGGGCCAGGGCTACAACCGAGAGATGGACGAGCATTTCCGATGGCCGACAGACTGGGATGCCAATGGTATCAGCAGGTCGCCGGTTCGGGATGATCCTGTGCTGCGGGCTGAGGGGGTGGCGGCGGCCGACTAGGTAGAATCGCAGGAACCGGACGAAAACTCCTTTGTCATTGGATTAGATCGGCGGTAAGGTACTAAGGGGGACAGCTCTTTGAGTCGGTAGAGCGTCCCCCTTATTTCTATTAAAGTACGAGAGGGATTTGGAGCGATTCACCAATTTCGTAAAGGCATCAAGCGGGGTAAAGAAATGAAAGTCGTCGAAGTAGAAACCATCGTAGTCAGGAACGAGCCGCCCTTTCGGGGCGGGAGCATGTGGCTGTTTGTTCAGCTCCATACTGATGAGGGCATCGTCGGGCTGGGTGAGCGGCCTTCAGGAAATGCGAAGAACCTGGAGGCGCAGGTCAGGCTGATCGAGGATCTGGGTGAGCAGTTTGTCGTGGGCGCCAATCCCTTTGACATCGAGAAACTGTGGCAGACAATTTTTGCCTCGCGTCACGATTATCGCCATCCGGGCCTGGACATGACGCCGGCGCTGAGCGCGATCGAGATGGCCTGCTGGGACATCGTTGGCAAGGCGACGGGACAGCCGATCTATAATCTGCTGGGCGGGCGTTGCCACGAGAAGCTGCGTGCCTACGCATATATGCCTTCGGAAGGCATCTGGGAGAACCCGGAAAAGGCCGGGGAGATCGCTATCAAGCTGGTTGAAGAGGGAAACACGGCATGCAAATTCGACCCCTTTCAGCCTATATTTCCGAATCCCAGCGATTATTCGTTGAAGACGATCCGGCACGTTGCCAAGATCTTTCAGTGTATCCGGGACGCGGTGGGGGACGAGCTGGAGATAGGCATCGGGACGCACGGCCAGTTCAGCACGGCCGGGGCGATTCGCGTTGCCAAGATACTGGAGGAGTTCGACCCGTTCTGGTTCGAGGAGCCGGTTCCGCCTGAAAACATTGACGAGATGGCGCGGGTGGCGGCACACACTAGCATCCCGATCGCTACAGGAGAGCGGCTGGTTTCGAAGTTCGAGTTTGCTCAGCTACTGGTGAAGCAGGCGGCGCAGGTTATTCAGCTGGACGTGGGCCAGTGCGGCGGGATCCTGGAATCGAAGAAGATCGCGGGTATGGCGGAGGCGCATTACGCCATGATCGCCCCGCATATGTATTGCGGGCCTGTGGCAGCGGCGGCGGCCGTACAGCTTGATACGTGTTCGCCCAACCTGTTGATCCAGGAGTATAACGGGGGCCCTATGCACCAGGAGCTGTTCAAGGAGCCGATTGTATTTGAGAACGGCTATATCATCCCGCCTACCGGGCCGGGGCTGGGCATCGAGTTGGACGAGGCGGTTGTCAAGAGACAGTTATTGTAGGCGAGGGGACAAAGGGAAAGATCATTCATGGCTATCTTGGACGGAAAAGTGGCCCTGGTCACAGGCGCGGGGCGGGGACACGGGGAGGCGGTCGCGGTCCGGTTTGCCGAGGAGGGCGCTGCGGTTGCGGTCTGCGACATCGTGCCCGTAGAGGAGTTGGAGGGCGGCGTTGGCGAACGGATCCGGGCGGCCGGCGGGGAGGTATTTTGCTCGCAGACGGATGTTTCGAAGGAAGAGCCGGTCAGGCAGCTTGTGCAGAATACGATTGACCGTTTCGGCACGATCGACATTTTGGTTAATGTGGTCGGAATAGCCGGGCCGACGAAGGATGTGTGGCAGATGAGCCTGGAGGAGTGGCAGGAAACGCTGGCGGTCAATCTGGATTCGGCATTTCTGGGCTGCAAGTATGCGCTGCCGGAGATGATCCGCAAACGGTATGGCCGGGTTATCAACTTCAGCTCGGCTTCGGGCAAGCAGCCTCTTTCGCACCGGACTCCCTACACGACCTCGAAGATGGGCATCCTTGGATTTACACGCACTTTGGCGGCGGACGTGGGTCGGTACAATATCACGGTCAATGCGATCTGTCCCGGTGCACACGAGGAGAGGAGTGTCGAGTTGGAACGGTCGCGGGCGGAGTACAGGGGGGAAGCTTTTGATGAAGAGGCATTTCGGCGCCGGTACCGGGAGCCGCGGCCGAATGCCGTTCTGGCCGGGCGGTGGTGTGGGGATGAAGGGTACGTGGAGAAGGGGGCCGGGTCGGAGGAGGCGGCGGCGATAGCGGTCTTTCTGGCATCGGATGATGCGGCCAGCATGACGGGTCAGGACATCAATTCGGGGGGATGGGTGATGTGGTGAGGAAGGGTTACTTCCGCGAATTCTGTCCGCGAAGAGCACCTTTTTCTGATCCGCGAAGTTACGCGAAGGGGCGCGAAGGACACCTTTGGTTGATCCGCGAAGTCACGCGAAGGGCGGCGATGAACGCCAGGTACAGAGTCGAGAAGCCGATATGATGACAGAGAAAGCAGTGCCGTTGCAGGGGCAGTTTCTGCTGGAATGGAACCGGGGGGGCATTTGCAGTCTTAAGCTGAGGGACGATGCATACGATACCGAGTACATTTCCGCGGGCGAAACGCTTGGGGAGGTGCTGGTAGGCTATCGTGCAGGCGGAGGGGCGTGGCGGTCTGCGACCAGTTTCTCTTCAGGCGATATTCGCACTGTAGAGGAGATTGAAGGCGGGTCGCGGGCGTTCGTGTACAGCGGCGACAGCCAGTTGCAGCACGGATTGCGGGGGCTGGGAATGGTGGAGCGGTTCAGCGTGGAAGGGGAGCGGCTCCTGTGGACCCTGGCGTTTCACAACGAGACTGACGGAACACTGGAGATCGGCGACATTGGTTTGCCGTTGCCGTTCAACAAACAGTTTGTGCGCGACAATCTGGCCAACTATACGCAGGTTGTTGCCCGCCACAGCTTCATTTCCGGCCACGGGTCCTTTCTTTTCTGGCAGCGGCCCAATGGTGTCGGTCCTTACCTGGTCATGACGCCTCTGGCGGGAACGAAGCTGGAGTACTATGAGGAGATCGATCCTCACCCTTCGACAACCAGCGTGCCCTACCGGGTGTATATCCATTCCGCACTGACCGGGGGCCAGGAGACGCGCGGGACATGGCGCCAGCCTCATACAAGCGTCACACTATCGCCGCAAGGAGCAGACGGCGACGGCGTTGCATACGGCTTCTGCCTGGAGTGGGCAGACGACTACGAGGGCGTGCGTGACGTCCTCTACCGGCAAGGCCTGTTCGATGTTCATGTGGTGCCTGGTATGACGGTACCGATCGATCTGGGGGCAAGGTTCTCGATCCGGACGCAGCAAAGAGACTATGTAATTGCGGCGGAATATCCTGACCAGACCAGCATAGAAACGGTGAATGATTCGCAGGAAAATGCCCGCAGCTATCAGGTGCAGTTTTCGCGGCTGGGGGAGAATCTCTTGACTGTCAACTACGGCAGCGGTTCCTACATGAACCTTGAGTTTTTTGTAACCGAGCCGCTGGAGACTCTGATCAAGAAACGAACCGCTTTTCTGGTGGACAAGCAGCAGCACAGGGACACTGGCAAGTGGTACGAGGGCCTGTTTTCGGTTTGGGACATGCGGGAGGCCGTCCTGC
>JAPPKT010000634.1 GCA_028819675.1 Caldilineaceae bacterium
GGTGACGCCGAACCATTGGGCGAGGGGGCTGTCGGGGTCCCGCCAGTTTGTGCTGTGCTGCCACTGCGGGCCGCCGGTGGCAAAGTAGAATGTGGTCAGCGCCTCTCTGCAGGTGGGCAGGCGCGTGTCGCTGAGGTCCTCGATCAGTATGTTGAGCAGATCTGCCGGCATGCAGCCGGTGAATTCATTGCCTGCAAGGTGAATAATCAGGAGGTCATCAAGTTCGTTCAGCCACCAGGGGAAGGGGCCGGTCAGGCCGTTGCCTGACAGTGCGACAACCGACAGACCGGTGAGGTGGCTGAGTTCGGTCGGGACCGGGCCGCTGAGATCGTTTCCCGATAGATCCAGCCATGTCAGATTCAGGAGATTACCCAGTTCAACGGGGATCGAACCAACGAGGTTGTTGTCCAGCTCAAGATTTGTCAGCGCAAAGAGGTTGCCCAAGCCGACCGGAATCGGTCCCTCCAGGTTGTTGCCAGACATGCGCAGTATTTTCAGGTTGGGGAGGCTTTCCAATCCGGCTGGGATATACCCGCTCAGGCGGTTCCTGTTGAGATTGAGTTCGATCACGCTGCCGTTTCTGTCGGTTGTGACGCCTTGCCAGGACCCGAGCGGCTCTTGGGTCAACCAGTTGCCGTCCCGGGTCCAGTTCGCGCCGCCGGTGGCATGGTAGAGTGCGATCAGGGCGTCTCTTTCGGAAACGAGGGCCGGCATCAGGTCGCTCTGGGGCGGTGTCTGAGATTGCGGGCGGGCGGTTGTCGCGTTGGGGGGAGGTGACGCGGTTGGCGCGGCGGCGGGGGAGGGTCTCGGGGTGGGCTCCAGCGCAGATGCAGTGGTTGCGGCCTGCGTGCTGGCTTCAACATCGGCATACTCGGAGCCCGGAGCGTTCTCATTCCGTGCACTGACGCGATAGGTGTAGCGCCTGTCGGGCAGGACTGTGGTGTCAACATAGCTCGTTGCCGAACTGCCGGTGTTTTCTTCCAAGACCTGGAACTGGCCGTCAGAATCCGCGTCGCGATCGCGACGTAGAATCTGATAGCCGCTAACAGTGCCAGAGCTTTCCGGCGCCGACCAGTTCAGCGTTACGCTATTGTGGGATGCTTCCGCCTTGAGGTCCTGGGGCGGACCGGGCAGAGCGGCCTCGGGCGCTGCCTGATCGGTGGAAGAGGATGCGACCACCGATTCTACAGGGGAACTCCAATCACTTTCAGCGCCGTCGTAGCGGGCGCGTACCCGCACCTGGTATCGCTCGCCCTGATCCAGGCCGGTGATCACGTGGGAAGGGTTGGTTGGGTAGGCGTTGCCGGGTTCGTCGTGCTGTATGGGGAAGTTCTGGCCGGCGCGGGCCCAGGAGAGACGATAGTCGAGAGGCGTGTCGGCAGGCGCATCCCACGAGATTTCCAGTTCACCGGGTTGGATGCTGCGGACGCGCAGTCCTTCGATCGCCGGAGTGTTCTCTTGTACCGTTTCGGAGCCCGGGAGAGAAGAGAGGAAGGGGAGGACAGCCATTGCGGCTGCCAGTATCAGCCAGGCGCCTAGCACGGTCAGGGCCAACTTGACCTGATTCCTTTTCAACATGGGTCAAGAAAGCTTATTCGAGAAAGCGTTTGAGGGCAAGGAAGATAACTGGGTTGACAGTCTACACCTTGTCCGTGACGCAGGGGCACGACGGGTTCAGGAAGGGATGGAAGACTGCTAAATGGTACGTGGGGCGGACGGACGGTGACGTTGCGGAACCTGGTACGGCGATTTCGCCGTCGCGGCAGTTTTGGGCTCGATTTCAGTTTGATCAGGTTGAGGGGTTGGAGCGAGAAAAAAGAGAGGCGACACCACTCGAAGTGTAGAACCGATGTCGCCTCTCCTTGGATTCAGGTCGGGGCGAGAGGATTTGAACCTCCGACCTCTTCAACCCCATTGAAGCGCGCTACCGAGCTGCGCTACGCCCCGACACAGGCAGGAGTATACCATGCGGCTTCAGAGCTGGCAAATCGAATGGCTCAGTGCCCGATGCCTTTGTGCGCGGCATTGGGGCGCTCAACTGCCCAGGCGGGCGCC
Source organism: Caldilineaceae bacterium (assembly GCA_028819675.1). The sequence continues at coordinate 2,056 of JAPPKT010000634.1, forward strand.
GATGAAATCGGGGGCGCCGTTGAGAAATGTGGCAGCGGTCATACGCCTTTTTCCGGCAGGCTGGACCTCGTGCAAGGCCAGAAGGCCGCCGCCGGTCCCGACGGCGACGCGACCGTCGATTTCGATCACAAGGCCGGGCGCGGCATGGCCGGGGATGACGCTGCCCTGCCACAGTTTGAAGTTCTGTCCTTTCCAGGTGGTAAAGGCGGCCGGCCAGGGGGTATAGGCGCGGGTCATGCGTTCGACGCGCCGGGCCGGCAGAGTCCAGTCGATGCGGCCGTCCTGTTTTTTGACCAGCGGGCAGACGGAGGGCTCGCCGGGCAGTTCGGCCTGTGCGACGGGGGCGGTGTTTCCGTCCAGCCAGCTGGGAATCGTCTCGGCGAGCAGCTCGGCGCCGAGAGCCGCCAGCCGATGGCTGAGGGAGTCGGTGGTGTCGCGGGCGAGAACGGGCAGGGTAGCCTGGGTGAGAACGGGCCCAGTATCCATACCGGCGTCCATCAGCATGATGGTAACGCCTGTTTCGGACAGGCCATCGAGAAGTGCTGCGGTAATGGGGGATGCGCCGCGGTAGGCGGGGAGAAGACTTGCGTGCACATTGATACAGCCGTAGGTCGGGATGTTCAGCACGCTTGGCGGAAGAATCTGTCCAAAGGCAGCGACGACGATCAGATCCGGCGCCAAGCTGCGCAGCCAGGGGAGGGCGTCCGGTTGTTCAGGCGGGCGCGAGCCGACGTTGTGCCGGAAGCTCTTCGGCTGCAACAGGGGCAGGCGGTGTTCCAAGGCGAACAGTTTGACGGGCCCGGCGACCAGTCTTTTGCCGCGGCCGGCGCGTCTATCGGGCTGTGTGACAACGCCGACAACCTGCCAATCAGTCTGTGCGGCCACACGGTGTAAGATTGAGAGTGCGGGCAAGGCAAAGTCGGGCGTGCCCATGAAGACGATACGGACCATTTATGCGCTCGAGGTGTGGGGCGTTGGCGGTTGAAGAACCATAGCGGCAATTGTAGCACATTGAGCGGGGCCTTTCGGAAACTTTCGGCGGGAATCTGCGTAAAGTTGATATAACGGCATGCAGATAGTGAAATGATAATTTGGCGGATTGGTCATCCGTTGCAGCGTCCGCAGAAGAGATCGTGGATTCCCCCGATGTCTGGATGTCGTGAAAGATCAGAAGGTTTCAGCGGGACCGGCGGCAGGTACGGATGGCTCGACTAGGCATGTACCGCCGCACGAAACCGACGGAGAAGAGCAGTGGAGAACAGGAAAGACGAGCAGCAGAACGCGGTGGATTCCTCGGAGACGGGGTCGGACGGAATCGAAGAGACGAATCCGGATTGGTCTGATTCGACGTTCGACACGGGTTCGATAGGGGAACAAGAAGAGACGCTCATCCCCCCCACTGATGGGCCTGACGATGCCGGTTATGTCGAGGGCCCCGAACCATCGCCGGCCGAGCAGTTTGCGGACTCGGCGCGCACGCAGGCCGGCGCGGCGGCCAGTGCTCTGCGACGCGGGGAGTTCATGCACAGTGCGGCCATCGATGTAACGGCTGACAGCGACGACCGGTTAATCGCGATGCTGTGTTACGTGACGCAGTTTCTGATACCGTTGGTGATGCCAGCCATAGTGCTGTTGAGTGCGAGCAGCAAAAAGCGCCCGTTTCAACGCTTCCATGCGATCCAGAGTCTGGCGCTTTCGGCAACTTTCATCGTGTTCGGGTTGCTCCTGGGTGTCAGTCTGACGATTGTGGCAGTGGTGCCGATCATTGGGTGGCTGGTCACAGGGCTTGTTGTAGCTTGTCTGATGCCGCTACTGGTGTTGATGGGTTTCCTGGCCCTGGCGTACTATGGTTTCCAGGCTTATCAGGGCAAACGGTTCTCGATCCCCGGGTTGACGAGTTTCCTGCAGGACCAGAACTGGATTTAGCTGCCGAGCGAAAGGGGGATGGAAAAGGAGGGAAATCATCCTTCTTTGCCCTCTGTTTTCCAACCAATTTCGGCTCCGGGAGGCCGGGCATGCAAAGGTGCATGTCCGGCCTCTTCGCGTTCGTAGGGGGAGTCAGGTTCGCGTCTGCGGGATGTCAGCCTGGTGTTAGGAAAGGGCATATAGTTCGCGTATACTGATGGCGAGGTTTGAGCTCAGAATGCGCGTCCCGAATGGACGCGACAGCGCCGCTAAACAGTGAGGAACAGCTGTTTTCGGGATGAGAGTTGTGATTTCCCTCCCTCAGAACTACTGGAGGCAATCGTGTTTGGCGAAAATGTTGATGAGATTGTGCGTTGGGGATGGATCGTTTTGGCCGTATTGTTCTTTTTGTTCGAGATATTCACGGCAGGGTTCGTGCTTCTCTGTTTTGGCATCGGCGCGCTGGGCGCGGCGCTGGTGGCCTTTTTGGGCGCAGGCATGGCCTGGCAGATCGTGGTTTTCATTGTGGTTACGATAGCTGCCGTGGTGCTGGCGAGGCCGTTCGCGGACCGCATTTCACGGCCCGGCGTACAGCCCATCGCAGGCAACCGGATGATCGGCAAGTGGGGGGTCGTCTTACAGACAGTTGACCCGTTAGAGGGTACAGGTATGGTACGGGTAGAGAGCGAGAGATGGCGCGCCGAGTCGATGGAGAACGTGCCGTTAGAGGTAGGCGAGGTCGTGAAGGTGGTGGGCGTAGACGGTGTACGTCTGCAGGTTCAGACAGCCGACGAAGAGAGCAGGGATTCAGACGAGCAGGTCGAGTCAGCCGCGTAACAAAGCGGCAGAATAAAGGAGAAACGAAATGTTTGCAACACTGGGGCCGATTTTACTTCTGGCGATTATCGCCGTATTCGTGATTGTCGTTGCGATTGCAAGCATCCGCATTGTGCAGCCCTATCAGAAGGGCGTCGTCGAGCGTCTGGGGCGTTACCAGCGTACGGTCCAGCCGGGTCTCACGCTAATCGTGCCCTTTGTTGACGCAATTCAGAAGGTGGACATGCGTGAGCAGGTGGTAGACGTACCGCCGCAGGAGGTAATCACGAAGGACAATGTTGTGGTCACCGTGGATGCGATCGTCTACTTTGAGGCCACGGACCCGGTCAAGCTGGTCTACAATGTGGCGGATTTCTACAACGCGGCCACCAAGTTGGCGCAGACCAATCTGCGTAACGTGGTGGGCGAGATGGAGCTGGATGCGGCGCTGACGAGCCGCGATCATATCAACGCCAAGCTGCGCGAGGTGCTGGATGACGCCACGGACAAGTGGGGTGTACGGGTGGTGCGGGTAGAGATCAAGCGGATCGACCCGCCTGCGGACGTGACGGAAGCGATGCACCGGCAGATGAAGGCCGAGCGGGAGAAGCGGGCCGCCATTCTGGATGCGGACGGCGACCGCCAGGCGCAGATTCTGAAGGCAGAGGGTGAGGCCGAGGCGGTGAAACGTGTGGCCGACGCGGAGCGGTATAAGCTGGAGGTGGAGGCCACGGGCCAGGGCAACGCGATTACGACGGTGTTCAACGCGATTAAGGATGCGGAGCCGGACGACAGGCTGATTGCCATCCAGTATCTGGAGGCTCTGAAGGTGATGTCAGAGGGGGAGGCTTCCAAGATCTTTCTGCCCTACGAGGCGACCGGTGTGCTGGGCGCGCTGGGCGGCGTGAAGGAGCTGTTCAACGAGCAGCCGAATGGAAGTAACGGCAGCCGACCATAGCTTAAATGGAGGAGCGCGAACGAGGTAGTGTTCGCGCTCCTCACCCCTCTTTTTTCTTCTCTGATTCAGGCCTGGCCGACGCGCATAACTTCGAATATACGCCGCTGGGTTGCCTGTGCGGTAGCAGCGACGATGACGAATACCATCACGGCGATGAAAATGAGGGTGAGCTGTGTGATTTCGGCTTCGGCGATGACGGGCAGCATCGGCGGCAGGATGGCCTTGGAGTCGGCTGCGCTACGGAAGAAGGGTGTGAAGAGAACGGAGACCCAGACGCCGATCACAGCGCCGGCGGCAGTCCCGTAGGCGACAAGGACCGCGTACTCCACGGCGAGTTGGATGATCAGCTGCCGGCGGAGCGCGCCGATTGCCCGGAGAACACCGAACTGGTAGAAGCGCTCACGCAGCGATGCGTAACTGTGCATGAGGAAGGCCATCACGGCCATGAGCGCCGCGGCCAGGAAGCCGACGGTGAGCGCGCCAAATACGCCGACCCGCTCCAACTTCGCCTTTTCCTCGGTAAGTGAACCGACCACATCGTGCCAGCGCAGCGTTTCGATGCCGCCGATGCGCAGTGACCGGCGCACCTCTTCTCCATTGTTGTTGTCCGGAGAACTCAGCCAGACCTCATAAGGATAGATGGCACCGCCGATCAGGTGCAGATAGTCCAGATTGGCGATGACAACGATCTCTTCCTGCTCGACAGTAGGGAAGTAGTCGTAGACGCCGCTGATGACGAAATCGGTGCGCATACTGACGCCGGGTTCCAGAATCACCCACAAGTCCAGGCGGTCGCCGACGCGCAGCAGCTGTTCTGTCAGGAACGTGCGCGAGACCAGCACTGCTTCAGGGGCGGCGGCGAGCCGATTCATCAGTCCGCCGAGGGAGTCGTCGGCGAAGTCGGAGCGGAACCAGGAGACGGAGGCGAATTCAGCCCGGTCCACACCTACCATTCGTTTTCTGGACCCGCGGGGTGTGGAGAGCCCTTCGATACGCATGCCGTAGTTGCCTACGCGAATGGCGCGGTCGGCATCGAACCTCTCGAGAAACCAGGCGGGCTCAAGGGTCCAATCTCCTGCAGTCTCTCCTTCGGTAATGGTAACGGGTAGGAAACGGAAGTCTCCGCCGGCCTGGTATTTTATGCGGTCGACGAGCCACTCATCCATGCTCTTAGCGAGAGAGTGTGTATAGATCCCGAGGCCGAGACAGATAATCACGAGCAGGAGGGGATTCAGGTAGCTGTGTCCTTGTCGACCCAACTGGCGCAGTGCGAGGTGGAAAGCCGTGCCGGGCAACAGGCCTGCCAGCTTGTCGAGCAGGTTCATGATTGGTGAGAAGAAACGCATAATCAGGAGCGATGCGGTCAGAATTACGAGAGCCGGCGCGAGGACGAGTAGCGGGTCGCTGTACAGTTCGGAGGCGTCCTCCTGCGCCAGAAGCGCGAATGCTTCCTGCTGGCCGAGCTGCTGGTAGGCGTAAACGGTTGGAATGATGAGGAGGAAGTCCAGATAGGCGCGACGCCAGAGGGGGCCCTTGTCGGGGCGGGCGTAGGCGGTCTCGTATTCGACGATACTGGCGCGTGCCGCGGTGATCGCCGGCAGAATGCGGGCAATGAAGGCCAATCCCAGCGCGGCTACAATCAACCAGACATCAACACCCTGAAGAGAAACGGGCATAGGATCGCGCAACGTGAAGTCGAGAAAACTGTCAGTGTAACCCATACCGCGGGCGATCAGCATTCCGAGCCCAAGACCCAAGGGCACGCCCAAAATGAAAAGCAGCCACTCCTCGACCAGCACCAGCCAGAGCACGCGCATTGTGCCGGCACCGCGGCTGACCAGTACAGAGGTCTCCCGTTGCTGGGAGCGGGCGATGATGCCGGAAATGAGGACCAGGAAGTAGAGAAGAAAGCCGATGGCGGGCACGTTCATGCTGAGGAGCAGGACGGTCAGCGTCGTCTGACGCTGGACGAACTCTTTGAGCGGGTCGAGCGGGGAAACATCCAGTTCGGCGCCGGGCAGGTATTTGCCGATGACGGTCATGCCCTTTTCGAAGCCGCGGGCGTAGGCGGCGGCGAAGGCCGGATTGAGGGATCTGTCGTCGAGCGAGATGCGCCAGCTGGCGAAGCGGGAACTGCCGGCGACCATGGGCTGCACGCGCTGAAGATAGTCGGCCCGCCGCACGAACAGGGCTTCCTTCATAGAGATGTCCGGGGGCCGGAACCAGAAGGTGTCGTCGGGGTCGCGGGCCCGCCACAGGCCGACGATTTCCACTTCAGTACCGGGCAGGGCGGCGGTTGGTGCGACGCGGAATTTCTCGCCGGGACGGACACCCATGTCGGCGGCGAGGTTGTCATGCATGAGCACCGGCAGAATACCGGTGGATGCCTGGTTGCCGGTTGGATCTTCCCAAACGGAGCCGGCGGTGATCTCCAGCTCGGGCGCGACGCCGGCCAGGTAGACGAGGTCAACCTGTGTCAGGAATTTGCTTTCTTCGCCGTAACGCTCGTCGCCTTCCGGAGACAGCAACATCATACTGCCACTCTCAAGGTGGACGCCGACGTCGTCGATGGGAAGGCCGATCTCGCTGGAGAGGGTTGCGGCGACGCTGCGGCCGGCGCGTTCGGCGGCGGGCACGTCCATGGGTTTGCGAGAGGAGGGGAAGAAGTATACGCGCGTGGTGAAGGGGGGGCGGCCGGTACGCGAACTGAGGGCGTCCAGTTCTTCGTTAAGGATCACTCTATCGACGGCCTGGGCGAAGAAACCGGCGCTGCTGAGGAGGCCGACGGTCAGCACGATCTGGAAGAGCGCCAGCAGGGCCAGGCCCAGGTTGCCGGCGAGCCGCTTGTAGGTTAGGAGTGTCAGTCCACCGATAAGGCGTGGAAGGGTGAAGAGTATGCGCACGGAACTTTGTTAGATAAGGTGCATGGGACGCGGCGAGTAGACGCAACGCCCCATGCAGTGCGGCGCGATCAGGTCAGGCAGGCTCCTTGGTGCGGACGGGTTGGCGCAGCATTTCCTGTCCGGGGCCCCACATGAAGTGTTCGTTAAGTTTTTCGTTGCCGTCCATCTGCATGAGCTCTTCAAAGACGGAGAGTGCCTGGTTGTACGAATGTGTCTGTTCGCATTCGAGCGCGTCGAGGAAGAGGAGTGAGCGGTCTCCGGTCTGGAAGGCGAGGAGTTCGCGTTCCATTTCGAGAACTTCGGGCATTATTTGGGTATAAAGGATTTTCTGCGGCAGCGGGTCGACGCGAAGGGGGTGGATGCCGCTCCTGTTGACGACGGCGGGGACTTCGACGACGACATCGTCGGGTACACCAGCCAGGGCGCCTTGGTTAGGCACGTTCACCTGATACTGGCCCTCATTGTCGTTGACCAGGCCGTCTATGATGGGCACCTGCTGCTCGTGGGTTTTTTCGGATCCAAAGGCCTCGATGAGGCTGGTGGCGGGGTCGCTGGTCAGTTTGGTCATTTGGGCGACGCGTTTTTCCAGATTGTCGACGAAGTAGGGTCGGGCGAGATGCGTGTCGGGTCCGCCCCAAGGTTGGGGGAACCACCACATTTTGGTATCGATATCGGTATGGTACCACCAGGCGCCGCGGCGGGGTGTGTCACCGATGGGCATCAGGCCGTACATACGGTACATATGGATGGTGCCGCGGCTCATCTGAATGTCGTGGGTACGTTCGGCGACGTGGGTTTCCCAGTAATTTTCGCCTTCTTCTGCGATCCATTTTTCGAGAATCGGATAGGCGTCTTCGCCTTTGTAGTAGAAGTGGGTGAGCCAGATGTTGTGGTTGAGGCCGGGCGCCTGCCAGGTGACATCAGCCATGTCGGTCAGTCCGAGGGTTCTGGCGATCTGATAGACGCCGTAGTGGCCATGGCAGAGGCCGCAGACCTTGATGCTGGAGGTGCGGGTCATGAGGGTGCAGCCCTGATAGACGGGATTGCCCGACTGGATGAGCCAGGCATCGGGGCAGATGTCCTCCATATCGCCGGTCACGCCGAGCATGAGGTCGAGGTTGACGAAGTTGCTCTGACGCATACGGCCGCCGTGATAGTAGCCGTGCCTGTCCATCAACTCGCGCCCGTTCCGTTGCTTCTGGTGGCTGCTGGCGGAGGCGGTGTTGATGACGAAATCGGCGTCCTGGAGGGCATCGCGCCGGTCGGTGGTGCTTTCGAAGCGGAGGTCGGAGCCAAGTTCGTTGGCATAGCGTGCGCCAAGTTTATGGATCATATCGAGCCTGTCGGCGTCGATATCCATGAAGGAGATGAGGCTGCCGCTGAGAGATTCTGTAAGGCAGATGTCCTTGACGAGGCCGAGGGAAAACTGGGCGCTACCGGCGCCGATGACGGTCAATTTGATTGGGGTGGACATAGAGACTCCTTGTTAGAACTCCTGGTGGACGAGCGTTGGGCGCGGAGAGAATTGTAATGGTTGGCAGACATATACGGCGGAGCTACACGAGCAGCATGCGGTGACAGACGACAGGCTTGCGCCGCCACAGGGTGAAGTCAGAATTTTTTTGCGGTCGCGATTTCGGCGTGCTCAGGCAGATAGGGCACGTCTTTTCGATCCCAGGCGGCGCGGCCTTCGACGGCATGGATGCCCATCAGCTGGCGGCGGTGCGGCGTATCGGCCCAGTCGACGATGTGCCGGGGCGGGGGCGTGCTGCCCCACTTTTTTACCCAGAAGGGCATGTAGCCGTATATGAGAATGCGGCGGTCGCGCGGGCTGGTGTTGGCCAGACCTGAATGCCAGCAGAGAACGTTCCAAATGATGGCAGAGCCGGCCTTGGCGACGATCTTTTTCAGACCCGGCATCTGCTCCAGGGTTTCGCCGACGTACTCGGTTCGGGAAGGGTGCGGGTCGAGCTTGTGGCTGCCGGGAACGAGGCTGAAGCAGCCCATGTCGGGCGCCTGATCGTCGAGAAAGTAGAAGACCTTGGCCTTGAGCATGAACTGTGGGTGGCGCCAGGCGGGCCAGTCGCGATGCCAGCCGGTATGGGCGTTTGTGCCGGCGTGATGGCAGTGGGCGACCATTTCCATCGTCTGCACGTCGGGTCCGACGATCTCTTTGAGGATAGGGAGCACGAGCGGATTTTCGGCGATGTCGAGGAAGAGGGAGTCGTACTGGTGAATGTCGCCCATGGTGTGCGCGTCGGGACCGTTGCCGTAGCCGCCCTTGTAGGTGCCGTTGCGGACAGAATCGGCCCAGGCCGGTTCGGTCTGACGTTGGATGTCTTCATAGGCGGCGCGCACGCGGTCCAAACCGAAGGGTTCGAGCGCGTTTTCGACGATCAGAAAACCTTGCTCGTCGATATGTTCCCGTTGTTCTGGTGTGAGCACTTTTTTCTCCCTACGAGAATGGCGTGTGGCTAATGAAGAGAAAGCGGCCAGTGGGGTCAGACCGTGCGCAGGTAATCGCGAATCAGCAGGGCTGCGGTTGCGCCCTCGCCGGCGGCGGAGGCGACCTGTTTCGTGCTGTCGGCGCGCACGTCACCGGCGGCAAAGAGACCGGGGACGCTCGTTTCCAGTGCGGCAGGATCTCTGTCCAGGTAAAGCGGCAGGCGCTTGTCCGATTCGTGGGTAAGATTATGCCCGGTCTCGATGAAGCCCCACCTGTTAAGGTGCACTGCGGTCCCTTCGAGGAATCCGGTATTCGGCTCGAGGCCGATAAAGACGAAGGCGCCATCGACAGACATGTGCGACTCGGCCTCGGCCTGGTTATTCCAGAGCCGCAATTCGTTCAGTTGGGCCCTGGCGCCGAGGAATTCCTGGACTTCGGTATTCCATCGCACTTCGATCTTGGCGTTTCCTGACACAGATTCCTGGATGACCTGACTGGCGTGCAGTACAGGGCCTCGCACCAAGAGTGTAACCCGTTCGGCGAATTTGGTCAGCAGCAGACTTTCTTCGGCAGCGCTGTTGCCACCGCCGATTACGGCCACCTCTTTGCCTTTGTAGAAGGGGCCGTCGCAGGTGGCGCAGAAGTGGACGCCGGCGCCGAGGTAGTCGTTTTCTCCGGGCACATTTAGGCGGCGGTAGCGGCTGCCGGTGGCGATCAGGACGGCCTGTGCGCTGTACTCGTCGCCGGCGACTGTTTCGATGCGATGATAGTTGTCCTGGCGCTGGATTGTGGCGACATCCTGGGCCTGCAGCAGCTCAACGCCGAAGCGTTCGGCCTGGGCCCTGAGCCGCTGAGCGAATTCAAAGCCATCGACACCGTCCGGGAATCCGGGCAGGTTGTCGAGTTTTTCAGTGGCCGCGGCCTGGCCGCCAAAGGCGGCGCGCTCGATGATAAGGATGTCTACGCCTTCACGGGCCAGGTAGAGGGCCGCGGTCAGGCCGGCGGGGCCACCGCCGATGACGATCACGGGGTAGTGCTGGCGGCTGGCGGTCGTTCTGAGACCCAGTTTTGCGGCCAACTCGGCGTTGCTTGGCTCGACGAGCCGGGAACCGTCGGCGAAAAGGATAGTGGGTATGATACGTTTGCCATCGTTCATTTCGATGACACGCTGTTCGGCGTCGGCGTCCTCTTCGATGTTTACCCATTGATAGGGGATGCGATGTTCGCCGAGGAACTGTTTGCTGCGGCGGCAGTCGGGGCACCAGAAGGCGCCGTATACGACGATGTCGGGTGAGGATTCGGGCATGGAAGTTGCCTTTTATGCTGGGAGCGATTTAGCGTTCCCATGAAACGAGACCCGTCAGCCAGCCACTGCGAAGGCCGACGGCGCGGCACGGCACATTGCAGTTGGCATTGTATCAGCAGGCGGGAACTTGGGTCAATTGAAATGGAGTTCGGCAAGAGCGATCCCGCTCTCTCCGGCGACCGAGTATAGAAGATAAATCTGGTCGCCTTCCTGGAAGATGCCGGGATCGCGGAGCTGGCGGGCGGGTTCGTGGATTGCGCCGCGCTGCGATGGCTCCAGGGGCAGGTTGACACCCTCGTAATCGGTTTCCGGCTTCAAGATGGAGAATGGGACGGAGGCTTTCCATTCTTTCCAGTGCTGGCGCAGGTCGACGGTTGCGCAGAGGATGTGCTCGGGGCAATCGCCGGCGCGGGAGTAGAAGACATAGAGGATGTCGTCGCGAAGGAGGAGGGCGGCGTGGCGCTGGTCGCGCTCGAAGAGGACCGGGCCCGGTTCGAAATTGGTGCGGCCGTCGCGGCTGCGGAAGAGGATACCGGGCATGGCGAGCGCGTAGTGCCAGCCTGCGGCGGTGTCGGGATAGCGGAAGACCCGGAAATAGCTGGGGCCGAGGATTTCGGTGTCGGAAGTAAAGTCGAGGCCGTTCTCGGAGA
>JAPPKT010000184.1 GCA_028819675.1 Caldilineaceae bacterium
GGGGGGGGGGGGGGGGGCCCCCCCCCCACAAGGGAGGGCCGAATAGGCCCGACCGTCCAAAACTGCAGGAGTTAGGGGCTGGGGGCCAGGGGTTAGAGACCGCGTTGTCCTTGCGTCAGAGTTGATCGCGGCGTGGCAATGGTTGGTCTGCCGCCAAAAGGACACGGGAGTTCGCCCCCATTTTGGGATGCGCTCAGTCGGGGCGGGGAGAGCGTGTCATATCGGGCAGTGAGCAGGTAGCTTCGAGTGAGATTCTGAGAAGTAGGCGGAGCGGGGCGGCTCAATATGTAAGTGAAACGGAGGCGTAGAGATGCCGTTCACGGTTGACGGCGTGGTGCCCTGGGGGAGGACGATGGAGGAGTACTGCGGGATGTTCGACCTGGGGGAGAGGGAGTTGCGGGGGCGGATTCTTGGGTGCGGGGACGGGCCGGCCAGCTTCAATGCGGAGATGACGGCGTTGGGGTATTCGGTGGTTTCGGTCGATCCGCTGTACGCGTTTTCGGCAGAGGCGATCGAGAGGCGGGTCGAAGAGACGTACGACATTATCATTGAGCAGCTGGCGCGCAACCGGGACGATTTTGTCTGGACCTACGTGCCTTCGATACCAGCCCTGGGGCAGCGACGGATGTGGGCCATGCGCAAGTTTCTGGATGACTATGCGCCGGGTTTAAGTGAGGGACGCTATCTGGATGCTTCTTTGCCGGACCTTCCCTTTGAAGACAACAGTTTTGACCTGGCACTTTCTTCGCATTTTTTGTTTTTGTACAGCCAGGAGTTTGACCTGGCGTTCCATGTACGGGCGCTGGAGGAGATGCTACGGGTGGCCCCGGAGGCGCGGGCGTTTCCGCTGCTGCAGGTCGGTGGGGCGCCGTCGCCTCACGTCCAGGGTGTGATTGACGCTTTCACAGCACAAGAGATTCAGGCTAGAATAGAAGAGGTCCCCTACGAATTTCAGCGGGGAGGCAGCCGAATGTTACGGCTGCAGAGGTGAACCGAGACGTTAAGAGCTGGTTGGAAGTCGGAGTTGATAGAGGAGTTCCAAGTCAATGGCGGTTCTGCCACACAGGCACGAAGAATACGACCCCATAAACACGCGCAGTAAGATTCCCGGCGCACGCATAATTACCGCGCGCACTTGCGGTGCACAGCAGATGGAGCTGTGGGAACAGTATATGCCTCCGGGCGGGGTTATCCCTCTGCACTACCACGATTGTGAAGAGAGCCTGACTTTTCTCAGCGGTGAAGTCGAAGTCACCCTGGGTGAAGAGAGCCACCAGGTGGGAGCCGATACGACAGTGTTTGTGCCGGAGGGCGTCCTTCACGAAGTGCGCAATGTGGGTGAGTCGCCGGTACGCCTCATTGCAGTTTTTGCCCGCGCCGCGCCTGCAGTTTTGTACCCAGATTCTTGAATATCCGACACAAATCAGAATTAGAGCACTATTTGAAATGAACAAATGGTGCTATAATCGTTGGAATCTGCCATTACGATGGCATTTGTACGCAACGTGGCGGCAGAGCGTATGGCGGACAATTTTCAGAGCGCACTGGCAACGCGCTGTAGAGTAAAGGATGAATACCCGCTTATATTTGGCCAAGCTGATCGATGTGTTGCTGCCGGTGCTGGCGATGGTGATCGCGCTGGTGGTGGGCGTCTTGCTGCTTTTGCTGTTAGGCACCGACCCTTTTGAAGCCTATAGCGCTCTGATACAGGGTGCGCTAGGCAACGTGAGCGGCATCACGCAGACCCTGACCAAGGCCACGCCACTGCTGCTGGTAGGTCTGGGCATATGTATCGCTTTTCGGGGCGGCGTGATCAATATCGGGGGCGAAGGGCAGATCGTTGTCGGTGCGCTGGCAGCCACTGCATTCGGGGTGGGGTTCAGCAGTCTGCCGGCCTTGATTTTATTGCCGCTGACGCTGGTTAGCGGTGCAGCAGCGGGGCTTATTTGGGGCGGCATTCCCGGCCTGCTGAAGGCGCGTCTGGGCGTCAACGAGATTCTCACCACGGTGATGATGAACCAGATTGCGCTGCGCCTGATGAATTTTCTGCTGCGCGGGCCGATGCTGGATCCGGAGCATGTTGCGGCCGGCACGAGCATCCCGCAGAGTGCAGCGTTGCCGGAATCGATCTGGCTGCCGCGGCTGGTGCCGCGCACACTTTTCCACAGCGGCGCCATTCTGGCCGTTCTTCTGGCTCTCGCGGTTTATTTCCTCCTCTGGCGTACGACGATCGGGTACCGCATCCGTGCCGTAGGTCTGAATCCCAATGCTTCCCGCTATGCGGGTATTCCTGTACGCAAGTATGTCACGCTGTCGCTGGCATTGAGCGGGATGTTGTGCGGTTTGGCAGGGGCGGTGGAGGTGATGGGGGTTCATCATCGCATGCTCGAGGGGTTGAGCGGCGGCTACGGATTCAGCGGGATAGTGGCGGCGCTGTTTGGCAAACTTCACCCTTTGGGGGCGATACCGGCCTCGGCGCTTTTCGGTGCGCTGCTGGTTGGCGCGGACAAGATGCAGCGGGCCGTGCAGGTTCCCAGTGCACTGGCCATCGCTTTGCAAGGCCTCGTCGTACTCTTCGTCGTTTCCAGCGACCTGTATGTGAGGCGGCGTACGCGACGACGAGTCGGAGATGATGGATCTGATGAGCCGCTCGAGGTGGAAGGTGAGAAGCGAGAAGAGAGTATTGAGGAGTGAAAGTTACGCACGTTTACGTCGTGTGACTTGAGTTCACGAGACGGTGCCGAGCCGGACCAGGTCACTGGAGTGGGGAAGGCATGCGCCACAGCTTGCACCCGATGATGCCGTAATGTTTGAGGAACTGTTTACAATTTCCACACTGATAGGAATCCTGCACAGTTGTGTACGGTTGGCAACGCCGTATCTTTTCGCGTCATTGGGGGAGACATTCGGCCAGCGTTCGGGGGTATTGAATCTGGGCGTAGACGGCATCATGCTGATGGGGGCTTTTTTCGCCTTCTACGCCGTGTTTGAGGGGCACAATCTGTGGGTGGGTGTGCTGGTTGCGATTGCGATTGGGGTATTGATGGGGCTGTTAAAGGCGTTCGTCAGCGTGACGATGCAGTCGCTGCAAGGCATAAGCGGCATCGGTCTTTATCTATTTGGCCTTGGTTTGAGCAGCCTGCTCTTCAAGACGCTGATCGGTTCGGTGGAAGGTGTACGCGGTTTCCGGCAGCTGGCTATCCCACTGCTTGCCGACATTCCGGGAATCGGGCACATCCTATTCAATCATAACGCGTTGGTGTATCTTGCCTATCTGATGGTGCCGGTTTCGTGGTTCGTCATCAACCGTACGACACTGGGTTTAAAGATCCGGGCGGTGGGTCACAACCCAGAGGCAGCCGACACTCTGGGTGTGAGTGTGAATGGCGTACGCTATACGACGCTGATGATCGGCGGCGCCCTGGCTGCAGTGGCGGGGGCCTCGCTGAGCATAGGTCTGCAGAACGTATTCCAGGAGAATATGACTAACGGGCTTGGATTTATTGCGGTTGCCCTTGTTTACTTTGGCAGTTGGCGTACTGTGGGTGTACTGGGAGGTGCACTACTATTCAGCCTGGTCAATGCATTGCAGCTATGGGTCCAGGCGTTGAACATTCCGGTCCCGTCAGAGATAGCGGTAATGATGCCATACATAATGACAATCGTGGTGCTTGCCTTTACGGCACGACAGATTCAGAAACCGGCAGCGCTGGCAAGGTCGTATGAGCGCGGCGAGTGAGGAAGGCGAATGGGGCGTTGTAGATTCCTAACCTCAAAGAGGGAATCATGCTAATACGAATCAGAATATCAATGTTGATCTTCTTGCTGCTTTTCGCCGGCTGCGGTGGATCGGACGAGGATGACGAGGACGTGGACGCGGAAGGAGCCCCTTTTCGCGTTGCAATTGTCATGCCAAGCAGCACGACAGATATTGCCTGGAGTCAGTCGATGTTCGACTCGCTGACTGCGGTTCAAGCCGAGATGGGCGGGGAGGATGCGCTGAGGATCGCGTATTCGGAAGGGATGTTCCGGGTGACCGATGCGGCGGCGGCGATTCGAGATTATGCGGCTGAGGGATACGACCTGGTGATCGCTCACGGCGCACAGTACGGCAATTCGGTGTTTGAGGTGGCCAGCGATTTTACGGAGACCAGTTTTGCCTGGGGCACGTCGTCGGATACGGGGGCGGAGCGGGGAATCGAGAACGTGTTCGCCTACGGGGCGGTCGCCAACGAGGGTGGGTATGTCAACGGCGTTGTGGCTGCGATGCTATCGGAGAACGACGTGATAGGTGTGATTGGTCCTGTAGCGGGTGACGCCAAACTGTATATAGACGGGTTTGTAAGAGGTGTTACAGATGTCAAACCTGATGCACAGGTAAACATTAGCTATACAGGCTCATTCAGCGACACGACGCTGGCGGCTGAGGCTGCGCACGTCCACATTCAGGCCGGCGCCGACGTGTTGACCGGGTCGGCACAGCAGGTAGTCGGGGCGATCGGCGTGGCCAACGAGAACGGGGTTGCCTGGCTGGGCACGCAGAGTGATCAGATATCTCTGGGCCCGGACGTTGTGGTTACCAATCAGATATACAACTGGGCCAACGTGATAACGGATATGATTGCCAAGATCGAAGCAGGGGAGCTGGGCGGCACGGCTTACAAACTCACATTTGCCAACGACGGGTTACGTTTGGAATTCAACGAAAATATTCAGATCGCCGATGAGGTGAAAGAGGCTGCCCGCGCCGCGATCGAAGACATCAAGAGCGGCGTTGTCGATCCGGTATTGCTGGAAGACGACGAATAGTGAGGGAAGGGGTAGCCTGCTGCTAAAGGTTGCTGTGGTGTAAGGACAGTTTTTCATGTTGACCGGTCGACGCGGGATTGAAGATCAGATTGTCTACGGTATTGCCAGACCCTCGGGCGGGCATCGAGCGGTAAACTTCCGCTTGAACGCGCCGTATGTGCAGATGTACGGAATCGTCAAGCGGTTTCCGGGTGTCCTGGCCTGCGATCACGTGGATTTTGACGTGCGCAGGGGGGAACTGCATGCGCTGCTGGGGGAGAACGGCGCGGGCAAGTCCACACTGATGAGGATTCTATACGGTCTGTATCAGCCCGAGGAGGGGCGGATCCTGCGCGACGGCGCCGAGGTGACAATTCATTCGCCTACTGACGCGATCCGCCAGGGCATAGGCATGATCCATCAGCACTTTATGCTGGTGGATACGCTGACCGTCACTGAGAATGTGGCATTGGGGCTCAAGTCCAGCAGGGAGCCGCTTCTGGATCTGGACCGTGTTGAGGAGGGCATTCGCGAACTGAGTGAGGCGTACGGGTTGCAGATCGACCCGCGGGCGCCCGTCTGGACGCTCTCAGTCGGCGAAAGGCAGCGGGTCGAGATTATGAAGGCCCTTTACCGCGGCGCGGCGTTGTTGATTTTGGATGAGCCGACGGCGGTGCTGACGCCGCAGGAGGTCGATGAACTCTTCGTCACGCTAGGTTACATGAAGGACAACGGGTACAGCCTGGTATTGATCAGCCATAAGCTGCAGGAGGTCCTGGCGATCAGTGATCGCATTACGGTTCTGCGGTCAGGGCGCCTAGTCGGGACAGTTCCGACTGAGGAGATGACCCGACAGGAGTTGGCGCGCATGATGGTGGGGCGCGACGTCATGCTGGAGAGGCAACGCGAGGAAGAGATGGATGCTGGCGAGGTGCGGTTGCGTCTGAAGGATGTCCAAGCGCATGACGTAACGGGGCAACCGGCTCTGCGCGGCGTATCACTTTCTGTCCAGTCCGGAGAGATTCTGGGGGTGGCCGGTATCAGCGGCAATGGGCAGAGGGAGCTTGCCGAAGTCATAGCGGGTTTGCGCCCGATCAGCGGCGGGAGTGTGGAGATGGACGGCATGCCGGTTACGGAATGGACGACTGCGCGCCGTACAGAGAGCGGGCTGGCTTACATACCCGAGGAGCGGATGCACGACGGGATCGTGCGCGATTTTGCCGTATCAGAGAATCTGGTGCTGCAAGAGCATACAAGTGACAAGTTCAGCAACGGTATCTTTTTGGCATTTGATTATATTGCTCGTTACAGCCGGCAGATGATACAGGATTTCTATATAAAGACGCCGGATATACGTACGATGACCAGAAACCTTTCGGGCGGAAACATCCAGCGGTTGATCCTGGCACGCGAGCTCTCGCGGCGGCCCAAGGTGTTGGTTGCCGCCCAACCGACTCGGGGCATCGACATCGGCGCGATCGAATATATATATCAGCAGCTGCTGGAACAGCGGGACACGGGAATGGCCACGCTGCTGATTTCGGAAGACCTGGATGAACTGCTGGCACTTTGCGACCGAATCGCTGTGATCTTTGAAGGGCAGATTATGGATGTCCTGGACCGAAGCGAGGCGAGCGCGGAGGAGTTGGGGCTGCTGATGGCCGGTGTGCGCCCGGAAAAGTAGTAGGGAGATAAGGAAGAGAGGAAAGCCCCGCCTGGCGGCGGGGCTTTTTTGTTTGAGCCGTTGGTCGGACTCGAACCGACGACCTACGCTTTACGAGAGCGTCGCTCTACCGACTGAGCTACAACGGCAAACGGTCTCCACACTATAGCGTACCGTCCGTCAGTGGGGCAAATCTGACGGCCCGCGCAATGCGGTCTTTATTGCACGCGTGTAACGTAGCGCCCGTCGCGAGTGTCGATGCGAACGGTGTCGCCTTCTTTGACGAACATGGGCACGTTCAGCCTAAAGCCGGTTTCCAACTCCACTTCTTTGGTCGGGGTGTTGGCGGTATCTCCGGCGACAGCCATTTCTGCCCACACAACTTCAAGATCGATCGTCGTCGGCAGGTTGACACTGATCGGCTCACCTTCGAAGGATTCCAATTCGACGACGGTATTGTCTTTGAGGAATTGGACGATTTCTTCCAACGCGTCTTTGGCCAGAGCAACCTGTTCGAAGGTTTCGGTGTCCATGAAGTGGTAGAGATCGCCATCGGTATAGAGGTATTCGACGTCGCGTGAATCGAGACGGATGTCGTCAACGCGAGCGCCGCTGTTATAGGTTTTTTCGATGGTGGCGCCAGAGCGGAGGTTGCGTACCTTGAGCCGAATGGTTGCGCCGCCGCGGGCCATTTTGATGTGCTGGAAATCGAGTACCCGCCACAGTTGACTGTCTTCTTCGTAGATGTTGCCCCTGCGTAACTGTTGAACTTCAGCCATCTCTTTTGCTTTCCTGTTTCGGTGAATTCGGTTCAGAATCGCGACGGATTATAGAAGAGATAATCGCGCGTGTCAAAACGGCAGGGGGTGTGCGGTGGCTGGAATTGTTCCGGGAGGCTTTTGCAAACGTGCGGACAGGAGGGGGTAGGTCCGGCTACCCGCCGAACTGAACCAGCGCCATCCTCAGCCGATCCTCAACCTCGGTAACGTCGGCGGGGACCTGCTGGAGCGCACGCTGGGCTTCGACAACACTGTACCCCAATCCCGTAAGCGCTTCCATCACCTCTGCGTCGGCATCGAGCGCGGTTGCCAGCCCCGCCAACTCACCTTCTGCCGGTTCGAGCTTGTCCTTGAGTTCGACGACGATCTTTTCGGCGGTCCGCTTGCCGATACCAGGCACGCGCGCGACGACGGCAGGCTCCCCATTGGCGACGGCAACGCGCAAGGCGTCGGGCGTCAAGGTACTCAGAGCGGCGAGGGCGACCTTTGGGCCGACGCCGCTAACGCCGAGAAGCAGTTCAAAGATGGCAAGCTCGTCGGGCTCTTCGAAGCCATACAGGCTCAGATCGTTCTCCCGCACCTGGAGATAGGTATAGAGTGAAATAGTGTCTCCGGCGCGGAAGCGAGCGGAGGTCGGTTCAGGGGTGAAGACGCGGAGACCGATGCCGGCGCCTGCATTGCCGACTTCGATGATCAGAAAGTTGGCGGCTACTGCTGTAACGGTACCGCGTACCTGGCGAATCATGTCCTATCCTCGTTGGGAACGGGTGGTGTGCGTCGGGGTTTATGCGTCTGCGACGAGGGCCTGGAAGCGTCCTGTTTGCAGATGACACAGGGCGATGGCTACGCCGTCGGCGGCGTCGTCAGGATGGGGTGCTTCTTCCAGGTCCAGGAGCTGACGCACCATGGCCTGCATCTGAAATTTGTCGGCGTTGCCGTAGCCTGTGAGCGCCTGCTTGATGGTAGCCGGCGTATATTCGGTCAACGGCAGGTCGGCCAGTGCGGCGGCCAGCAGGGCTGCACCGCGTGCCTGGCCGACGGTGATGGCGGTTGTCACATTGCGTCCAAAGAAGAGCTCTTCGACAGCGACCTCATGCGGCTGGAACTCACGTATCAGCTGCTGAATGTCGAGAAAGATCTCGCGCAGGCGCAGGTGCATCGGCTGTTCGGGGCCTGTACGGATCACGCCGCAGGCGAGCAGTTCATAGTCGCCGGAGCCGGTCTCGATGACGACGCCGTAGCCGGTAGAGGCGGTGCCTGGGTCGATTCCGAGGACGCACCACTCGCGGTCGGGTTCCGCTGCAAGAGAGCTAACGCTGTGCGCTGTCATTTGCGGGCTGCCATACCAATTCAAGACGGGCGATACGGAAGGTGCGGGGGAGGCGCCAGCCGGGCCTTTCAAAGTTATGCGACTTGCGCTACCAGCTCGTCGGTCAGTTCCAGGTTGTGGTGAACTTTATTGACATCGTCAAGTTCTTCGAGCGATTCGAGGAGTTGCAGGACGGTGAGCCCGGCGCGCGTATCAAGGGAAAGCGTCTGATTGGGCTGCATGATCAGCTCCGAGGCATCGGGTTGAAGGCCGGCAGCACGCAGCGTTTTGTCTACCTCGGCCAGATCGGTCCTTTCGGTGTAGATTTCGACGGCATCATCGCTCACTTCGACGTCTTCGGCCCCGGCATCGAGGGCCTCCATGAAGATTTCCTCGGCGTCGAGCTCGGTGGGGTTGCCGTCGCCGTCCAGGAGGTGAATCGCCACATAGCCCTTGGTGGTGAACTGCCAGGCCACGGAGCCCGGTTCGCTGAGGTTGCCGTTTGCCCGCGAGAAGCAGCGGCGCACTTGGGCGATGGTGCGGTTGCGGTTATCGGTCAAGCATTCGAGCAGGACGGCGACGCCATGCGGGGCGTAGCCCTCGTAAAGGATTTCCTCGATATCGGCGGCGTCTTTGTCGAGGCCGGCACCGCGCCGGATGGCCGACTCGATGCGGTCCTTGGGCATATTTTCGGCGCGCGCTTTTTCAATGGCCAGACGGAGGCGCACGTTGGCGTCACTGTCGGGGCCGCCCTCACGGGCAGAAACCTGGATCTCACGGGCCAACTTGGTAAAGAGTTTGCCGCGGGCGCTGTCATTGGCACCTTTTTTTCGTTTGATGGTAGACCATTTGGAATGACCAGACATTTTTGCTCCTATTCTGATCTTATTCGCATGTGCATGGAGGACAGACCTCTCAGGGTTGAAATTGAAAGGAGGGCGGACCCACTTGCCTTCTGAGCAGGCCGCGCCCAAGGTCCCCGGTTTCAGACGGCCCCATTATTCACAACAGGGAATGGCGGCTGCATGCCGTTGGGGCTCTGCAGAGCTTGTTCGGCTTCGGCGCTGTCTGGGGTATGGCGCTGGATGGCGGCGCGGATGAAAGCGCTGAAGAGTGGGTGCGGGCTCGTGGGACGGCTCTTGAACTCCGGGTGGAACTGCGTACCCAACATAAAAGGGTGGTCGGCCAGTTCAACGATTTCGACCAGCCGGCCATCGGGTGAGCGGCCGCTGAGCACCAAGCCGCGGGACTCGAGCTGGTCGCGATAGGCGTTGTTGAACTCAAAGCGATGGCGATGGCGCTCGTTGATCCGTTCGGGGTGGCCGGCGAGGGCATAGGCGACCCCTGCCTTCGATTCGGGCAGTAGCTCGCAGGGATAGATACCGAGCCGCATGGTTCCGCCCATATCGGCGATGTCGCGCTGCTCCGGCATCAGGTCGATTACGGGCATCTCGGTGCTGATGTTGAACTCGGTACTGTTGGGCTCTTCGCTCTCCAGGGCGGCGCGGGCGAACTCGATGCAAAGCACCTGCATGCCGAGACACAGACCCAGGTATGGTACGTCGCGGGTGCGGGCGAAGTGGGCGGCAACGATTTTGCCCTCTATGCCGCGGTAGCCGAACCCGCCAGGCACGACGATGCCGTCGAGGCCGTCGAGCCGGTCCAAATCGCGTCCCTTTTCCAGAGACTCGGAACTGATCCATTCGATGTCGAGTTCGTAGCCTTCGGCCAGGGCGGCATGAATGAGCGCCTCTTTAACACTCAGGTAGGCGTCCTCCAGCTCGACATATTTGCCGACAATGCCGACGTTGATGCGCTCTTTGGGGCGTGACAGTTCGGTAACGATACGCCGCCATGCGCTGAGGCCGTTTCTGGGTCCTTCGGCAGCGTTCAGTGCCAGCCGATCGACCAGGAGCTCGTCCAGGCCGGCTTCCTGAAGACTGAGGGGAACCTTATAGATTGTGTCCACGGTGACCATAGGGATGACGGCGTTCTGGTCGACATCGCAGAAGAGAGCGATTTTTTCCTGGGCGTCATCATCGACAGGGTGGTCTGAGCGTACGATGATGACGTCGGGCTGAATACCGATGTCGCGCAGCTCGCGTACGCTGTGTTGCGTTGGCTTGGTTTTGAGCTCTTTGCTGGCGGCGAGGAAGGGCAGCCAGGTGAGGTGGATATAGAGCGCGTTTTCGGAGCCGACATCTTTGCGCATTTGGCGAATTGCTTCGAGGAAGGGAAGGCCTTCGATATCGCCAACGGTGCCACCGATCTCGACAAGGACGACGTCGGCCTCGCTGAGGCGGGCCATCTGTCCGATATGGCGTTTGATTTCGTTGGTGACGTGCGGGATCACCTGAATCGTGCCGCCAAGATAGTCTCCCCGCCTCTCCTTGGTTATGACATCGTTATAGATCTGGCCGCTTGTCACATTACTGAGCTTGTTGAGATTCTCGTCAATGAATCGCTCGTAGTGACCCAGGTCCAGATCTGTTTCGGCGCCGTCTTCGGTTACGAATACTTCGCCGTGCTGATAGGGGGACATGGTGCCCGGATCGACATTAAGGTAGGGATCGAGCTTCATTGCGGCTACGCGGATGCCCCAGGTCTTGAGCAGAAGGCCAATGGAGGCGACGGTCACGCCTTTACCAAGACCGGATACTACCCCGCCAGTAACAAAGATATATTTGGTCATCTTCAGTTTCCCCTCATAGGGAGGCTTCCCTTATTTGCCTGATTGGTCGAAACTGCGGTTATTCAGGCAGTTCACAGGAATGTGACGACGACAAGCGAGCAGTGGTTCCACCGTTGGGAAAGTCAACTGGCCCGACATGAAAAAATTGATCGGGTCTCCTCCGTTCCACGTCGCCGCGACCCCCCGGTACACGCCGCACTATGACTGCGAAACGGGAGTGAACTAAACAACAAAAAGGGGTACGGGGCTACTCTCCCGTACCCACACCTTTACGCTCTGCCCTCGACAGGTGTTCCAGGACGGAGTCGTGAACTATGTGGGATGACGGCGTCGGGAACGTTCATCACTGGCTCTCTGATTCGGCGCCGAGCCGGCGCGGAACCTGTTTACCAGCCCGCGATTATCTTATCACGGGGGCATCGCGGAGTCAAAGGAAATCAGAAGGCGAAGGCGCCCAGGACGTCACCGAAAACGGGAACAGACGCGAGAATTTCAGCGAGATGCAGGGGCTTGTGCCTGATCGCCCATAGCAACAACAAAGGCGATGGCCCGTTCGTCGTCGTGGCTCAGGCTGATGGACCACTGGCTCAGACCGAGGGACTCGGCACGGCGTGCGGCCTCGCCATGGAGTTGGACGGAGGGCGCGCCGCGTGCGTCGGATACAACTTCCAGATCGATCCAGCGGATGCCGTCTCGCCAGGCACCAGTTCCGAGGGCCTTGGCGATCGCCTCTTTGGCAGCAAAACGGGCGGCGAGGGATTCAACGCGACCGCGGCAGTGGCGCAGCTCTGTCCCGGTGTAGAGGCGGCCCAGGAACCGCTTGCGCGCGGGTGCGGTGCTGTCATAACGCGAGATAGCCCGGTGAATGCGTTCGATCTGTACGATATCGACACCTGTGCGCAGGATCATATTTTAACCGGTGTGACTGCTGCTAAATTCGGGTTGCATCACGTTGTAATTCTTCCAGGCCTTCGCTTTGCGGCGTGCGCTGGGACCAGTTGGCGACTGTTACGTGTCGCGGGGATCATCGGGATCGCTGAAGCCATACACTTTGGAGACGACATAGAGCGGGCGGGCCTTGACGTCGTCGTATATGCGGGCGAGGTACTCGCCGATGATTCCCAGGAAAATGAGTTGAATCCCCCCCAGGAAGAGGACGGCAACCAGGGTGGAGGCCTGACCGAAGAAGGCGTTGTTGCCGGAGAGACGCAGGGCGGTTGTGACGATGATTCCGAGCAGGCTTACAAAGGCGAGGAAGAAGCCAAAGTAGGTGCTGAGCCGGAGAGGAATGTAGCTAAAACTCGTGATTGCGTCGAGTGTCAGGCGGAGCATTTTGCTCAAGGGGTACTTGGTATCGCCGGCGAAGCGCTCGGCGCGCTGGTATTCGATGCCGGTCTGGAGGAAGCCGACCCAGCTGCTGAGGCCGCGCATGAAGCGATGCTTCTCGCGTAGACGGCGCATAGTGAGGAGGACCTGGCGGTCGATCAGGCGGAAGTCGCCGGTGTTCACGGGGATCTCGACATCGGTAATGCGGCGAAGGAGCCGGTAGAAGGCGCTGGCCGTCCAGAGTTTGAAGCGGGATTCGCCGCGCCTGTGTGCGCGCACGGCGTAGACGACCTCATAGCCTTGGCGCCATTTTTGGAACATGTCACCGATCAGCTCGGGTGGATCCTGCAGGTCGGCGTCTATGATGGCGATGGCGTCCCCGAGGGCGTAGTCCATGCCGGCGGTAATGGCGATCTGGTGGCCGAAGTTGCGAGAGAAGT
>JAPPKT010000473.1 GCA_028819675.1 Caldilineaceae bacterium
GTTGATCGCGGGCTGACCCATTGGCGGGCTATTGCCGGAGGAATACGGGAGTTCGGCCCCATTTTGGGATGCGCCCGAAGCGGGCGTTCGGTTGACGGGCCGTGCGCGCGGGTGATAGACTCTTGCGCGTGATCTTGGACTGCAACACGCAGGCCTGTCTATACGTATTTTTGTTCAGGAGGGGCTGTGACTGAGGTAGGCACTGAGAGCGGCCCCCGGCCGGTTCCCGGCGTTGATCTTGCGGGTAGCGTACCGGTGTTCGGCAGCCGGCCGGGCAGTCAGCTGGTAGACGGCGAATCGTTCGCCGATTTCAGCCGGAAGCGGCTCATTTTTGGGTCGTTTACACGGCTTGGAGAGACGCATGTATACCGCGTGGATTGCACGGCGGGCGACCGTCTGCGGGCGCAGATGTTCGTTCCTGTCCTTCCCCGCGGCGGCTCGGTTGTACCGTCGTTTGCGATCGTAGCGCGTAGCCTGCCATACAGTGCGGACGCGGAGAAGCTGCCGTTGGAACTGCCCCATGGCTACAGCGCGATCGTGGCGCCGCCGCCGAGTGAGCTTTTGCAGCCGGTGAAGGATGTTTTGACTCGCGTGCATTACTTCCCCGGACCTCTGATCGACTCGCGTACACTTGTCGGCGGGCGCTGTTATCTTGTGGTCTGGACGCCGCACAACCGGATGGGCAAATATGTGATCTCGATCGGCCATCGCTGGCATTTGCGATGGAGCTATTGGGCGCAGTTGCCGCTGTACTGGTGGCGGATACGGGGCTGGTTCGGTCTGAGCCGTACGGCTGCGCTTTATGTGCTGGCCGGTGTGCTGCTGGTTGTGCTGGCGGTCGCTGCGATTCTGCGGCGAATGGGCACGAAGCGCCGAAAGACGGAAGTCAAAGCGGTCGATGCACGCTAACCACTACCAGAGATTTCACTAGCAGCGGTAGGGTTTGGAGACCAAAGCAACGGATCTGACCTCCGCGGCGACAGAACATTCAGATGACCCGTTATAGTGTAATGACGAGAGGTGGAGACTGTGCGCATCCTTCTCTACTTGGGTAAGGGAGGCGTAGGCAAGACGACGACAGCGGCGGCGACGGCGCTGCGTTGCGCGCGGATGGGCTACCGTACGCTTGTAGTGAGCACAGACATCGCGCATAGCCTGGCGGACAGCCTGGACAGGCCGCTGAAGAGCGAACCGACGGAGGTGGCTGCCAATCTGTTTGCACAGGAGATCAACGTTCTGGAGGAAGTCCGCAAGAACTGGGGCGCGATGCAGGGCTACATGGGCAAGATTCTGCAAAAGCAAGGGATGAGCAAGACGGTTGCCGAAGAGATGGCGATCATTCCGGGCATGGAGGAGATCTTCAGCCTGTTGCACATTTACCGCTATGCGGAGACGCGTGAATTCGACCGGGTGATCGTGGATGCGGCGCCGACGGGCGAGTCGATGCGGTTGCTGGCGATGCCGGAGAGCTTCCAGTGGTATGTGGAGCGTTTCTTCGGATGGGGGGAGACGGCGATGCGCCTGACCGGAGGGCTGTTGCGGCGGCTGATGCCGGAGCAGGACGCGCTGGCCAGTCTGCCCAAACTGGTGGATGATGTAAAGGCGTTACAGGAGGTCCTGAGCGATCCTCAGACCACCAGTTACCGGGTCGTAATCAATCCTGAGAAGATGGTGATCAAGGAGGGGGCACGGGCGGTGACGTATCTGTCGCTGTTCGGATGTCCGGTGGATGCGGTTGTGGTTAACCGCATTCTGCCCGGTGTGCGGGCTCAGGGGGATGGTGGGAGCGCGGCGGACGGGGAGACGGGTCAGGAGGCCGATGGAGCGGCCGTGTTTGCGCCGAGCAGCGATCCCTATTTGCGCCAACTTCAGGCGCATCAGGGGCGCTACCTGGTTGAAATCGAGCGGGATTTCTACCCGCTGCCGATTCTGTACAGCAGCTGGCGAAGCGAGGAGGTGGTCGGCTTTGGCCCGCTGCGGTCGTTGGCGGATGAGCTGTACGGGCAGCGGGACCCGGGCGAGGTGATGTTCGTCGGTCAGGCACAGGAGATCGAGGAGCAGGGCGATGACTTCATTCTGAAGCTGCCGTTACCCCACATAGAGCTGGACAAGATCCGGCTGACGAAACGGGGCGACGAGCTTTTCATTTCGATCGGGAATTTCAAGCGTGAATATCTGCTGCCTGCGATCCTGGCGCAACGGGATGCCAGCGGTGCGGTCTTCGCCGGCGGGACTCTGCGCATCCGCTTTCCCTGTAGCAGCCAGTAGCTGCCGGTCAGAAGTCTGCATATCTGCACAGTCCGCCAGCCACGGGACTTTGACGAATGGAACTGGGAAATCTTCTGATAAGAAGCATTGGTGTCACGGTCGGTGCTCAGATCGGCAGCCGTATCGCGCACCGGATCCGGCCGCGCCCGTATCCTGCGCCACTGCGGGATCTGCTGGACCACCCGGTGCGCATGCGATATCGGGATCCAGTTGCCACGCTGGGACCGTTCGGAATCGGTCCTGGCGACTGTGTGCTGGATTTGGGTTGCGGCACGGGCACGTTCAGTGTGGAGATGGCGCGTCAGGTGGGCAGCAAGGGGCGCGTGCATGCTGTGGATATTCAGGCGTCGATGATCGAAGCGGCGTGCGCTAAGGTGGAAGGCGCCGGCTTGGCCTCCCGCGTCAGTTTTCATCATTGCGGCGCCTACAGTCTGCCTCTGGAGAAGGAGAGTGTTGATGTTGCCATTGCGATCGCCTCGCTCTCCGAGATGCCGCAGCCTCTTTTCGCCCTGGAAGAGGTGCGGCGGGTCCTAAAACCGGGCGGGCGTCTGGCCGTCAGTGAAGAGATGCCGCACGCAGGGTATGCGCTGCAGCGAACGGTGCGGCAGTGGTTGCAGGAGGTAGGGTTTCGCTACGGCGGGCTGCGGGGCACCCCATTTTGCTACAGCTTACTCTATTTTAAAGACGAATAACCGCGGCGGCTTTCTGTCATTGGAACATTTCTTCCTATTCAGCTGGCGCCGATCTGTTATAATTTCCTGAAACGACCCGGACGGTCGCGCATGCGTGGAGTTGGCGTGGAACTGGATCTGAATCTGCCGTACAGTACTGAGGGACTGCCGGGGGTCGGTGGACAGCTACGGGCCGCGCCCGACACATTTATTGTTGAGGAGATACCGCTATACGAAGCCAGCGGTGCGGGCCAGCATCTTTATGTCAACGTAACGAAAGAGGAGTTGACGACGCGGGAGGTACAGCGGGGGCTGGCGGAGGCGTTCGACCTGCCTTACAGGGCGGTCGGGTTTGCCGGCATGAAAGACAAGTACGCGCGGGCAACGCAGACATTCAGTTTGTTGGTGGGCCACGTAGACGAGAGTTTTTTGGAGGCGGCGCCGGACCGCATCGGGGCGAAGACGCCGGTGACGGTGAACTGGGTGCGCCTGCACCGCAACAAGATCAAGAAGGGCCATCTGCTGGGCAACCGCTTTACGATTACGATTACACGGCCTTCGATCGACGGCGAGATTGCCATGGCGCGTGCCGAGGCCATCGCGGAACAGTTGCGGTGTTGCGGGCTTCCCAACTTCTATGGCCCGCAGCGCTTAGGACAGAATGGCGGCAATGTGAGGCGGGGATGGGAGTTGCTCCGGGGCGAGAAGCGCATGGCCAACCGGTGGCTGCGAAGTCTCCTACTTGCCAGTGTACAGAGCTATATGTGCAACCGCTATTTGGCACTGCGGCAGCAACAGGGGCGGTTCAACAGACTGCTGACGGGAGACATTGCCAAGAAGCATGACACGGGCGGCCTGTTTGTAGTCGCTGATCAGGCGGCGGAGCAGAGCCGTTACGAACAGAAGGAGATCAGTTTTACTGCGCCCATCTACGGACCCAAGATGTGGGAGGCGGAGGCCGAATCTGGCGAGCTGGAGCAGGAGGTCCTGGCCGAGAGCGGCCTAGAGATGGCCGTGTTAGCCAGGGCGAAGATGATGGGAACGCGGCGGCTGGGTCGAATTCTGCTCAACGATCTTTCAGTCATGCGAAAAGGAACTGACGTAGTTGTGGCGTTTTCGCTGCCCAAAGGGGCGTTTGCGACAACGGTGCTGCGAGAGTTCATGAAAGTACCGGACGACCAACTGGCTCAAGCGGCGGTGGAAGACAGCAGTTCAGACGAGGATAGCGGGAATTGAACGGTTCGCGACGAAAAGCCCAAAAGCGAAAAGGAATTCTCCTTTAGGCAACGGAGTCCCATCATGGAAATGCCGCTTTTCCCTCTGAACGTTGTGCTTTTCCCGGGTATGGCGCTGCCTCTGCACATTTTTGAGCCTCGCTACCGGGAGATGATCAATCGCTGCCTGGACGAGAACCTGGCGTTCGGGGTGGTGTTGATCAAGGAAGGCCTGGAAGTAGGCGGCGATGCGGTGCCGAGGCGGGTGGGGACGGCTGCGAGAATCGTAAAGGTGGACCGACAGGCGGACGGAAGAATGAATATCCAGGTTGTGGGCACACGTCGATTCCGTATCGAGGCGTTGAACCGCGATCTTCCCTATCTCACGGGACGTGTGCGCCATTTTCCGGTAACTGACGGGGATACGAAACTGGCGGTCGAGCGCGCACACAAGGTAC
This sequence comes from Caldilineaceae bacterium, assembly GCA_028819675.1. Next base: position 4,612 of record JAPPKT010000473.1, read on the forward strand.
GTCCAAAGATCACGCGCTATGTCGAGCTTTTGACGAAAGCTACGGGCGTGCAACTGAAATTGGATCGTCTGCCGGAGGATGCTACCAGTCTGGCCTTTCTGACCGCCATCACTTTACAAGTGCGGCCCGAAGACAAGCACCGGATGCTGGCTTTGCAAGGCGTTCCCCAGCTACTGGAGTTGGGCAACTATTATCTGGGGCGCGAACTTCAGTTGCTTGACCATATGATCAGCAGTCAAGAAGCGCTGCCGGCGATGACCATTGGCCCCACCGGGCAGTTGTTCGCCAATTGAGAAGGTGACCGGCCGGAGTGGCTGCTGCCGGCATTCGGGCTGATTCTCCCCAGTAAATCACACTCGATAAATCCCCAAAAACATACAATCATAGCCGTCTCATCAGACAGCCGCGAAAGGAAAGAGGTATGGCCACTCATCAGTTCGAGCCGGACCATTATTTCAGTACGATCGGTTCGCATCCGCCTGTGTTGCGTGTGCAGCCGGGTGACAGCGTCGAAACAACGACGGTCGACGCCAGAGGGCAGGACAGCAGCGGTCAACAGGTAACGTCAGGGGGCAACCCGATGACGGGGCCGTTCTATGTGGAGGGGGCGGAACCGGGGGACACGCTGGTGGTGCATTTGGACAAGCTGTTGTGCAACCGCCCATACGGGTGGACGCGGACGATGGTGGCGCCAAATGTGGTCGATCCGGAGCAGGTGCCCAATATGCCGTGGCCGGCGGAGGGGCAGGAGCTGGCCAGTTGGCGTGTGGACAACGAGGCAGGCACGGTGACACTGGAGGAGCCGCAGACCAGCCTAGGTGCGCTGACGTTGCCGCTGGCGCCGATGCCGGGCTGTTTTGGGGTGGCGCCGGACCGGGGGGAAGCGATTTCGACTGCAACTTCAGGCCCTTTCGGCGGCAACATGGACTATCGCGGCTTTGTCGAAGGGGTGACCGTCTATCTTCCTGTTTTTGTGCCCGGTGCGCTCTTTCACATTGGCGACGGACATGCGGTGCAGGGGGATGGCGAGATCGTGGGCACCGGTGTTGAGATCTCGTTTGACGTGGGCTTTACGGTGGATGTGCAGAAGGGGCGGCGGATCTACTGGCCGCGAGGGGAAAACGAGGCGTATATCTTTGCAGCGGGCAACGCGCGTCCGCTGGACCAGGCTACGCAACATGCGACGACGGAGATGATCCGGTGGCTGGAGAAGGATTTGGGGATCGATGCGGTGGGCGCGCACATTCTGATGGGGCAGACGGTGGAGTACGATCTTGGGAACATCTATGATCCGGCGTACACGATGGTCTGCAAGATGCCGAAGGCGGTGCTGCCGTAGGGCGAGGAGAGAGTGAAGAGGAGTGAGGAGAGAGAGGAGGGAGCACGGCTCGGCCTGCAGATTGGGAACGACGTAAGCCAGGCTGGCTCGGCCAGCGGGCGCGGGGAAGCCGGGGACAGATAGCAGGTGGGCGGGCGTTGATTGGATTGCTGGTTTTGTCAGTAAGTTGGCCGAGGTCTCGGCAGGTTGCGACGGCGACCAGGTCGATTCCTCGGCCCTTGATCGTTGCGGCCTGATTGCGGACGCGTGTTTTACGCCGTTAAGGTACGCATGTACGTTAAAATGGCGGCGAGGCCTCCCACATTCTTACAAGTATTGCCCAAGCTAGCCGCAAGACGACGGCGATCACGCTGAAGACGGTCGCGTACCTGAGTGTGTTGGGCTCCATCCGGTCGCTCATATAGAAGAAGGCCCATACTCCCAGGACGATTAGAGCGATATCTTTGATCATGTGAGATGGCACCTCAAGGTGAGGGCGGCCACGGTTGTCCGCCGATAGCGACACCTCATTGTATCGACAGGCGCGCACGGATGGAACCGTTTTTGGTACTGAAACCGGGCAATTTTGCGGTTACGATGGAGGGTTGCCGGATTTGGTCTTCATTTGGAGAAAATCCCAAGTATAGAGACCAGAGTCGGAAGCCCTTTGAGAAACCTCCTACATCGGTAAGCGGGCCGAGTTGCCGACCGGATCGACCCCGCAGCCAGCTGTCAAAAATTGATTACCGATCCGCGCTTTGCGCGGCTGATGCTCGCCTGAGCGGCGATTTCCGGTAGTCTTTGGCAAGAGCCGCAACTCCCTTGAGACCTCACCCGCGAGCTCGTCGTGGGTGTCCGCTCTTGCGAGTTGGCGTGGGGTTTGAAAATCGGTTCTGGCCCTGCGAGTTTCGTTCATTTCGACGGATCTGAGGCCCCGATAAAAGAAATAGAGCGCTTGGGTGGGATCGATCTCGATCGTGCGGTTGTAGTCGTCGAGGGCCATATCCGTTTTGCCAAGGCTTACATAGCAGACTTCTCGATTGTGAAAGGCGCTGGCGATGTTGAAAGAGACAGAGTCGGGCCCAAGTTTGATCGCTCAGCTGAAGTCCTCGACCGCCGCCCGGCATTCCCCCAAGTTGGAAAGGCTCATGGCCCGGTTGTAGTAGGCATCTGTATAGGGCGGGTTGTCCTCGATCACGGCGTTGTACGCCTCGACGGCTGCCGCGTAGTTTTCCAGGTCGTAGTGCTCATTATCTTTGACGAAGTGGTATTGGCCGGCGGCAGTGAGCAGCCATTTCCCGACGAAGAACGATATGGCCTGTACGGTTGCGATGGTGAAACAACGCTTCATAGTGGGTCTTCTTTTCTTTGGCAACTCGGAAAGTTATCCGATATAGAAACTGCCAAATACCGAATCGTCGTGCTAATTCGGCCTCTACCAGTGGGAAATTGGCCCGCCCTCCTGCACATAGGTCAGGTTATCCAGACCCGAGTGCGGCATGCCCGGTTACCCTGCAGCCGGAGAAAAGACAGCCTTGGCGGCGCGCCAAGGGTGCGCCCCTATTCCCAGCGAAGGGTAGCTTCCGGGGGCGGCTCGGATGGTTCCGGAGGTCAGCGCTCTCCTGCAACAGGCGCTCTTCGCTATGGTTGAACCTCTCTATTGGCGAATCTTTATGTGGGTAAGTACCTTGCCCGTTGATGCGAATATCTCACTTTGCGACGCGGGCAGCGGAGAGGAAGAGGATTTCGTACTGAAATCGGGCAAATTCTTGACTGCTATGGGAGGTCGCCAGTTTTGGGCACTTCTGCCTTTACGCTTATGGATTCGATGGCGCCTGGACTTTGCGCTCTCTGGGGGCCAAGAGCCGCCGCATGCCCAGGCCGGCAAGCAGAAGGAGCCCCACGCCGAAGAGCACGAGCCCGATGCGCCAGCTTTGGGGGGCGTACCAGAGTCGTATTTCCAGCTCTCCGGCGGGTACGGGGAGTGCCCGGAAGGTGTAGTTGGCCCTCCATACGGGGACGGATCTACCGTTTATGGTCGCGTGCCAACCTGGGAACCAAACTTCGCTGATCACGAGATAGCCGGGCCTTTCGGCATGAGCGGCCAGTGTGATCTCGTTGGGGCTGTATGCGAGAACCGATACGGGTCCTGTCGTGCTTGATGGGATTGACTCGTCCGTGGTCGCGGGTATGGACGGACTGTCATGGGGCAGGGCGAGGACGACGGTGTGCAGCGGTTCGAACGACGGCTGTTTTATGGCAGCGAGAACGGCTTCTTCGTCGGGGAGGACCCGGGCTGTGGGAACCAGCCAGGCGCGGGGCAGTGGATCGGGGTTTTGGTAGACGGCGAGGGGGCCGGGGGCGTCGTAGGCAAGGGTATATTGCTCCGGCAGGGGTGTGCCGTCGCGCACAATTACATAGAGCACGTTGAGAAGGTCATAGATGCGGGTATGGCGGCCGCCGTTGTTCTCCCAGAGCGTATGCCAGTGCACTAACTCCAGCGGGTTGGAAATGCCCCATACGTCCTGCAGGCCAGCGAGGGCGGCAGTGCTCGGCTGCCACAGATCGAGGATGCCGGTACGGGTGTCGATACGGTAGTGGCTAGAAGGTGTGCCGGAATCGTCAGAACAGGACGCAGTTTCGGTAGGGGCGCAGTCAGCTTCTTCGCCGGCTTGCTCGCGCAGGAAAGCAAAGATTTCCGGATGGCGAAACTTGCTCGTCGGATCATTCCTGCTGGTGTCAATGGTAGCGCCGGCTACGAACAGTTCGAATAGAAGGAGGGCAAGAAGGAGCGCGGATACAGTACCGCTCGTAATGCGGTGGCGCCGGTACCAGGCGAGCAGAAGCCGTACAGCAACCCATATGAAGGAGGCAAGCAGCAGGGCCTGGCCGGCCGTTGATGCGCGCTGCAGTGCAACGGGGTCCCCGTTGAGCGGCCGCGTCGTGACGACAAATAAGGGGACGAGGACGAGGAGGAGCGCGGGTCCGCTGATGCCTATCACGGAAAGATAGAGTGAGAAATGGGGAGAAAGGGGATTGCCCCTGTTGTTGTCCCGTGGATTCAGCAGAGCATCTAACCCGATTGCCGCGAGCACGGACAGTGCCAGCGCCCAGAGGACGATGGATCTGGCCGGTGCCTGGAAGCTTCCATAGACAGGCAGGAACCGTGTCAGCCATCCGTGCACCGGTGTGTCGCCGCCGAGTGCGGTGACAAAGCCGAACAGAGCCAAAGTCAGCCAGGGAAGCAGTCGACGCCGCCTCTCCGGAATTGGCAAGAGGAAGGCAGCGGCCGCGAGGAGGAGCGTTACCAGACCAGTGTAGGGCAGCTCGACCCGGTCCCACGAACCCCAATAGGCCGCTGGTCCGCGTCCGAAGAAGCCGGGTGTCAGCAGGCCGATGATAGCGGGTCCCGGCGCGAGTGAGTAGGATACGGTGTCCTGGTATTCGAATTCTCCTCTTTGGGTGTAAGGGAGCATTTCGAATGCGGGGAGAAGGATTGGGGCCGAGAGGAAGGCTGTGAGGATGAAGACGGTGAGCGGGTATTGCAGGCCGGTCACAGACTTGCGAAGGGCTGTCAGGTGGGACCCTGCAGCTAGATTCTGCCAATAGTCAGCTCCCAATCTCCCCATTGCGTAGATTCCCACGATCATGGCCAGATAGTAGCTGCTCTGGGCGTGGCCGGCGTAGTTGGCCATTGCGAAGAGGGCGGCGGCGACGGCGGCCCAGGTGAGGCTGCGGCGTGTGAGGGCGCGGTGGCAGGCGGTGAGGATCCAGCCGCTCCACGCGAGGACGGCGATGAGATTGAGATTGCCGAGATGAATGAAGAGGACGTCGCAGAGGCCGAAGGCGAGACCGGCGAGGAGTGCGGCGGGCCGGCTACAGCCGAGGGTGCGCGACAGCGTGTAGACGCCGAGCGCAGCCCACCAGAGATGGCCAATGCTGAGCAGCTGCATCCAGCGATAGTCGAAGGCGGGATTGAGCAGGAAGAGCAGCAGGTTGGGGGGATAGAGGAATCCGGCCTGAATGTCGGTGATGAAAGGCGCGCCGCCGTAGAGGTGGGGATTCCAGAGAGGCAGTTGTCCCTGGCTGATGGTGCGGGCGGCGAAGCGGTAGATGGGGAAGAGGAAGCTGACCAGGTCGCCGCCGTTTGCGGGCTGGTAGACGGCGCCGCTGATGGTGCGTCCGAAGAAGGCTGCGAACATTGCCGCCAGCAGGACTGCGGACAGCAGATCCCACCGTCGATCGTCACGGTGACGTGTAAGCCATACCGTTGCACCGGCCCAGAGCAGAACAGTAAGAAGCCCGATGCTGACGGGCAGGAATGCTGTAAGAGCTGTCATGGAGCGAAGCTGAAGAATCCAGGGCTGAGCGATGACGAACAGCCGGCTTGCGATGCCGCTCTTGCTGAAAGCAGTAATTGGCTTGCCAGTACCAGTTCAGAAGTTACCTTTACAGTGGCGCTCCGGCGGCTGTATGGTATAACAGATGAAGAACGATCAAAAGGAATTGGTGGCTTGAAAAAAAAGGGCGAGCAGCCTTTTTGGTGTTGATCACAGTTGGAGCGAATTGTGCAGGCGGATCTGGTGTTATTCAACGGCAACATCCATACGATGGACGCGGGGCGACGTCGGGTTTCGGCAGTGGCGATCGCGGGGGACCGCTTTGTGGCTACAGGAAGCGATAGCGAAATGCGGTCGCTGCTGGCGCCGGGAGGACGGGATGTTGATTTGCGGGGCGCGACGGTCGTGCCCGGTTTCATTGACGCCCACATCCACTTTCTTTCCTATGGCTTGAGTCTGCAGGAGATCGATCTGAGCGGCGTCGGGACTCTGTCTTCAGCGCTGGAGAAGGTCGGACAGCGGGCTGCGGATGCGGCGCCCGGTCAGTGGCTGACGGGCCGGGGCTGGGACCAGTCGGTGTGGGAGGGCGGCGCGTTTCCTGCGGCTGCGCAGTTGGACGCGGTGACGGCGGAGCATCCGGTTTACCTTGCTCGCAAGTGCGGACACGCGGCGTGGGTGAACAGTATGGCGTTGGAACGAGCTGGGATCACGTCCCATACGGAAGACCCGGACGGCGGCGAGATTGTTCGCGATGGGGCGGGTAAGCCGACGGGCATTCTGTTGGAAAGGGCGATGGAGCTGGCGTTTCCGTGCATGGCCGAGCCTGCGGACGGGGAGGCGGTGGCGGCGGTGCGGCAGGCGCAGGACGTGGTCAACCGCATGGGGATCGTGGGCGTGCACACTAAGGAGGCGGCGGCCTCTTTGCGCGCATTTCAACAGCTGCGCGCGGAGGGAGATCTTACGCTGCGCACTGTGGCACAGATTCCCGTGACAGAGCTGGATAGCGCAATCCGGCTGGGTTTGCGCACAGGGCTTGGCGATGAGTTTTTGCGCATCGGCGGGGTGAAGGTCTTCAGCGACGGTGCGCTGGGGCCGAGGACGGCGTGGATGCTGGCGCCGTACGACGGCGAGCCGGACAATGTGGGCATCGCGGTGACCGGGGCTGAGGAGATGGCTGACATTATTGCCAGGACGACGGACGCGGGACTGGCGGTGGTCACGCACGCGATTGGCGACAGGGCGAATCGGATGGTGCTGGACGCGCTGGAGGCGAGCCGCCGGGCCGGTCGGGGGCTGCACTTGCGGCACCGGATCGAGCACGCACAGGTGCTGGCTGTGGAGGACATTGCCCGTTTTGCCGAGCTGGACATCATTGCGTCGGTGCAGCCGATCCACGCCACGCAGGACATGCTTCTGGCCGACAGATATTGGGGGGAGCGGAGCCGGTATGCCTACGCGTTCCGGAGTCTGTGGGACAGCGGGGCGAAACTGGCCTTCGGATCGGACGCGCCGGTGGAGACGCCGGACGTGATCCAGGGGATTCATGCGGCGGTTACGCGGATGCGGGCGGACGGAAGCCCCGGCGGTGAGGGCTGGTATCCGGAGGAGAGGCTGACCGTGGAGGAGGCGGTGTGGGGATATACGGTCGGCGCGGCTTACGCGGGCGGGACGGAGAGCAGCCAGGGCAGCATCACGCCGGGCAAGTTGGCAGACCTGGTGGTGCTGTCGCAGGATATTTTCACGATCCATCCGATGGCGATATTGGAGACGGACGTGGAGGCTACGCTGTTTGGCGGTGCGTTTGTGTGGGGGGAACCGGCATTGTTAGCATGAGTGGTTTGGCATAGACAATGAGAGAGTGTGGTTGGCTCGGCGGACTATCCTTTGAAGCGGCGCTGTAGAGAATGGCGTTTATCCCCGGCCTGGAATTGAGCGGACGGTTTTATTGGGAGGCGGTGCGGCCTGTGCTTGAGAGGTCATGGCCCGGCCTGCCGCATGCCGCTGCCTTGATTGGGGCCGGCTCGGAGACGCTTGGGTTCGACGACGAGATGTCGACGGACCATGGTTGGGGGCCGCGGCTGCAGCTTTTTCTGCGACCGGAGGACTGGGAGACTCAGGCTGAAGATATCGACGCGGCGTTGCGTGATGGATTGCCGCACAGTTTTCTGGGTTACCCGACGAATTTCAGTGAACCGAACCCCGATGACAACGGGGTCCAGCTGCTGGAGGCCACGGAGAGCGGGCCGGTAAATCACAGGGTGGAAACGCAGACGATCGGCGGGTTTTTCTGCGGGTACCTGAATTTTGACGTCAGCAGAGAGATCAGGACGGCGGACTGGCTGACTTTTCCCCAGCAGAAGCTGCGGACGATCGCGGCAGGCGGGATCTTTCACGACAGTATCGGGCTGGAGAGCGTACGGGCGCGGTTCAGATGGTATCCGCCGGATGTGTGGCGTTATCTGCTGGCTGCGGGTTGGGCTCGCATCGGGCAGGAGGAACATTTGATGGGGCGGGCGGGCCTGGTGGGCGACGAGCTGGGCTCGGGGTTGATCGGGTCGCGGCTGGTCCGGGACGTGATGCGACTGTGTTTTCTGATGGAAAGGCAGTATGCGCCGTATGCCAAGTGGTTTGGGTCGG
>JAPPKT010000081.1 GCA_028819675.1 Caldilineaceae bacterium
CCCCCCCCCCCAACGCCCCCTCTCCTACAACCTCGCGCCGCAGCGAGTGTGTGGGAAATACGAAGTTGTCTTCCCGCGGCGGCCCGCGCTTCCTGATAGTAACCGAAAACGTGCCAGCGCAGGCAAGACAGGAGAGGCAGCTCCCGTATATCCCCTGTTCACCACCATGACCATCGGGAGCCCGCTACAGAAGATCTGACCGTGCATTCCACCCAGACAGACCGCACACGGTACACACACAGAACATGGCTTTGTAGTTGCACGAAGTGCAAAAAAGAATGCCCCGGAAGCATTGAAGAGCGTGAAGATTCCAGGACTGCATTACCGAAACGACGCTCTGCCAATTCGCCGACTTCAAGCCCCCATAGGGACTATCACGTTCCAATATGAAGTTCTGACCGGAGAGTATCCAGCTGGAGAGATATTGAACGCCTTCTTCTGAGACTTACGCAAGGGCGTCTGGGAAACGAATCGAGGATGACTAGGACGCAGCCTGCCCTGGTAATTGGCGCGTCGATCCGGCTAAAGGACACGGCCGGATCGCAGTCGAACAAAAAAAGCTAACTTGGACTCTCTGAAGGTGAGATTTCGCTGAGTGCGATCGCCCGATTCTCCCTGTATGACCTGCCCGCAGCCAGGGCCAGCGCCACCGGGGCTCGTCCGTCTCTGCCCGTTACTTCGACCTCCGTATCATCCCGGACTGCGCCAATGAAGGACCGCAACTCATCCGCATACGCGGCCATATACCGTTCAAGGAAAAAGTAGAGTGGCTTCGCATGGACAACACCGGCCTCGGTCTGCCTGATTACCCGGTCGGGCGTGTTGTTTTCACACATGATCGACCCAAGTGAGCCGAGAACCTCCACTCTCTGATCGCCCCCGTACACAGCCTGGCGCGAGTTGGTGATCACGCCAAGCGCACCGCAGACGTACCGCAACGTGACCACGGCCGTGTCGATATCGCCTGCCTCCCCTATTGCTGGATCAACCCGAACTGCTCCCGAGGCCGAAACCTCTTCCACCTCGTCGTCCAGCAGGAAGCGCGCCATATCAAAGTCGTGAATCATCATGTCCAGAAACAGGCCGCCCGAGCCCCTGATATAGCTCAGTGGCGGCGGAGCCGGGTCCCGGCTCGTGATCTGCACCAGATAGGGGGTTCCCACTTCACCACTCCGCACAGCATCCCGAATATTGCGGAAGTTGGGGTCGAACCGCCGGTTGAAGCCAATCTGCAGTTTCGTTCCGCTCTCTGCAACAGCCGCCAGCGCAGCGTCTACCGCAGGCAGGTCCAGCGCGATCGGCTTTTCACAAAATGCGTGTTTGCCCGCTCGGGCTGCCTGAATAATGAAATCAGCGTGCGTCTCCGTAGATGAGCAGATTGCCACCGCATCAACGTCCTCCCGACCGAAGACCTCCTCCGGTTCTCCGCTCGCCTGCGCAATGCCGAACCGCCGCGCCGTCTGCTCCGCCGCTTCCTTGACAACGTCGGCGATCGCGACCACCTCCGCTTCCTGGATATGACGCGTCAGATTCTCCGCATGAACCTGCCCAATCCGCCCGGCTCCGATGATCGCGAATCTGACCTTCTGCTCCACCGCTGCCTCCTCAATCTATATCCTGCAGCCGGATCCAGCGCCCTTCGCGTGCGCCCAAATCAGCCGCGTCAGTGATACGCTGTACGACCGCCCCATCTTCAAGACTCGGGCTGAAGGGCTCCCCATCGGCGATCGCATTGATCCAACCCCGCGTCATATGGTCCTCGACCCGGAAAACATCTCGATAGGTATTGTGCACCGTATCGCGCCGCGCCGCCCCCCAAACGTGCTCCGGCAACTCGAGCGGCCGCGTAGGACCTTCTCCTCGCCGTGTGCCCTCAACATCCTGCCTTTCAACCCAATCGATCACACTGCGCAGCGTACCCTCTTCCCCGTGCAAATCGAACTCATGCCGCTGCCCGAAGACCGACTCTTCCGTGCAAACGGCCGAAGCCTGAACCAGCCCCTGCGCACCATTCGCAAACTTCAGCAAAGTGTAGGCCCCATCCTCCGTTCGTTCATACGGCTTCCCTTCCGGTGTGACATCGGGCCGGTCAACAAACTCTCCCGCCAGGCAAAACACATCTGTGACCTCGCCAAACCACCAATACGCCAGGTAGAAAAAGTGCGACGCGATGTTGCCCAGCACACCCGTTGCCGCGAAAGCCCGGTCGTGCCTCCATCCATAGCCCGGTTCCCTGGCATAGCCAGTGTAGTAACGCAGATTCAAGTGATACGGCCTGCCAATGTAGCCATCCTCCACCAACTCCTTGATGTACCTGTTCGTCGGCATGAAGCGGTACGTAAATGGAGTGCAGTGAACAACGCCCTTTTCCGCAGCCAGGGCAGCCATCTCAGCTGCATGACCGTAGGTCAGCGCCAGAGGCTTTTCGCATAGCACGTGCAAGCCCGCATCCAGTGCCTGCATCGTGATCGGGTAGTGTGTCTCATGACCGGTCGCCACCACCAGCGCCTCTATCTCACCGCTTTCAATCAGCGACTCGTAGCTTGTGTATACCTGAGGAATGTTCCAGCGCGCTGCAAAACTCTCTGCCCGTTCCCGGTTTCGGCCGCAAACTGCCACAACATCCGCTCCCGGGTGAGCATCCAGCGCCGGCAAATACATCGCGTCCGCCCACCAGCTTGTGCTGACGACACCTACCCTTACTGCCTCCGACATATCAAATCCCTCCCTGAATTCGACGTGTGTTCGTACTGAAGGAGGCCACTAAACGCTGCTCTCGTCGGACAGCGGTCGTACGTCCTCCCACGCGCCGCTCTCCCAGGACCGTGACATCGCCTCCTGCACCTCCGCCAGGCGCCGCGCATCCGCGAAACTGGGCGAACGCTGAACACCTTCGGCTATTGACATCAGAAAATTGTGCGCCTCCAGAACTTTCAGGTCCTCGTAGCCTAGCCCAATGCCGTCTCCAGGATTGAATCGCGCATGGGAAGGGTAGGCAGGGCCCCCCAGCAACGTTGTATAGCCGTCATGCATCCCGTCCCTGCCGGGCAGATACAACTCCAGTTCGTTCATCCGTTCAAAGTTCCAATTGGCCGCGCCCGCTGTGCCGTTAACCTCGAACGACATTTCACACTTGGGCCCGAAGATAGCCCGGCAGGCCTCAAAACTGCCCTGCACGCCGTTCTCAAACTCGACCAGGGCGCCAACGTAGTCTTCGTTTTCCACCTCGCCGGTCGGGTCGCCCTCCTTGCCGACCGAAAAGTGCGTCCCCTGTCCGGGCACCGGCAAAGGACGCTCTCTTATGAACACATTCCGGCTGCTGACCAGCCGCTTGATCGGTCCGACGAGCATATGCGCCATGTCTACAGTATGCGACATGATATCGCCCAGCACACCCAGCCCGGCCTGCTCCCTCCTGAAGCGCCAAGTCAACATCCCGTAGGGGTTACTGCCGTACATCGCGAAAAAGCGGCCCCGGTAATGCGTCAGACGACCCAACTTGCCCGAGTCGATCAGCTCCCTGCAATGCTGCACCATCGGCGCCCACCGGTAGTTGAAGCCGACAAAGCTCATCACACCCGCTTCACGCGCCAGCCTTTCGATCGCCGCCGTCTCCTGCGGGCTGCGTCCCACCGGCTTTTCACAGAAGACATGCTTCCCGGCTTTGGTTGCCGCTTCCACCATCTCCTTATGCAGGAAATTCGGCGCCGCGATGTTGACGACCTGTACCTCGGGGTGATCGACGACCTCATGCCAGTCAGTCGTGGACGCCTCGAATCCCAGCGTATCTCTCGCCTCCTCCGCCCTGTGCGCCACATCGTCGGCGCAGATCACCAGCCGCACCCGCACGCTGCTGTCGTGAAAACGGTCGTTCACCAGCCTGTAGGACCGGCTGTGGGTCGTACCCATCCAGCCCATGCCAATGACGCCGATACCTATCTCTTGGACCATGCCTGCCTCACCTTCCTCAAGTCGTGCTAGTCCCGGCTGGTCAAGACAGCCCCGCCGTTAAGCAAGTCCCGAAGAACCTGCAACCGGCGGGGCGAGTGTGCAGCAGTAGTTTACGAACCGCCTGCACCTAGAACTTCCTGCTCCAATGCTGCGGCCAGCGCTCCACTACAACCTTCGTCTGTGTGTAAAACTCTATCCCGTGTCGGCTCTGTGCATGCAGATCGCCGAAAAAGCTCTCGTTCCAGCCGCTGAACGGGAAGAAGGCCATCGGCGCCGCCACCCCGATGTTTATGCCGATATTTCCCGCGTCGACCTCGTGCCGGAACTGGCGAGCCACCGCGCCGCTGCTCGTGAATAGACAGGCCATATTCCCGTACGCGCTGACGCTTCGATCATTGATCAACGCAATGGCGTCCTCAATCGTATCCGCGTGCATCAGGCTGAGAACCGGGCCGAAAATCTCCGTACGCGCGATCTGGCTTGCCGGGTCCACCGAGTCCAGCACCGTCGGGAACACCCAATAGCCATCGTCGTAACCCGCCACCTTCTTCTGTCGCCCATCGACCAGTACACGCGCTCCCTCTTGGGCGCCGTCCTCAATCAGGCCCTCAATGCGCTGCTTGCTTTCCCGCGTGATGACCGGCCCCATTTCCGTCGATTCATCCAGGCCGTAACCCACCTTCCGGCTGGCCGCCAGATCAGCGATGCCCTCGGTAAAGGGATCTCTGGCCTCGCCGACCGTCACCGCAACCGAGACCGCAAGGCACCGCTGGCCCGCACACCCGAATGCCGAATCGCCCATCATCTGCGTAGTCGTCTCGATATTCGCGTCCGGCATGATTACTACCGGATTCTTCGCACCGCCCTGGCACTGCGCCCGCTTGCCATTCGCCGTGGCGCGACTGTAGACGTATTTCGCCACCGCAGTCGACCCCACAAAACTGATAGCACGAATGTCAGGATGGTCAAGAATTGCGTTGACCGTATCCGCGCCCCCGTTCACAAGCTGCACAACACCCGGCGGGAAACCGGCCTCTTCGATCAACGCAAACAGCTTCTGCGTCGTCATCGGAACCTTTTCACTCGGCTTGAGAATGAAACAGTTGCCGGTCGCCACCGCATAGGGCAGAAACCACAGCGGAATCATGCCGGGAAAGTTGAACGGTGTAATCGCCGCCACCACGCCCAGCGGCTGCCTAAACATATGCTCGTCGATACCGCTCGCAATGTCCTCGTTGTTCCAACCCTGCATAAGCGAAGGCGTGCCGCACGCGACCTCCACATTCTCAATACCCCGCCGCATCTCGCCCACGCTCTCCGCGAAAGTCTTGCCGCACTCCTCAGTGATGACCCGCCCAATCTCTTCCAGATGCTCCTCCAGCAGCATCTTCAACCGAAAAAGCGGTTGCACGCGGTCGACCACCGGCGTCTCTCGCCACTCGGCATAGGCCTTCATCCCAGCCCGCGCCGCCGCATCCACCTCCGCAGCCGGCGACAGCCCCACAGTCGCTATCGTGCCGCCCGTGGCAGGGTTATGCACGTCAAGCGCGTCCGAGGCGCCGTTTCGCTCCCACTGGCCGTTGACGTAGTTGAGAACTTCCTGTTTTTGTGTCATATCACTAGCCTCTCCTAGGAGAATATCTTGTCAAGCGCCACTCTGACGTCCAACGTCGGATCAATGACATCGCCCTCTACGAATACACGGGCGTCCATATCCGGAGTGAATACCGCTACCTGCTTCAGCGGAGGTTGTACCAACCAGACCGATCGGACCCCAAAACGGTAATACTCTTCGATTCTGGGGACGAAGTCATTGATGCTCTGAGAAGGCGAAACTATTTCAACCGTGGTCAATGGTGCTTCAGCCACCCGTATTTCATCATGCAGCCAGTCAGGCTGCCTCAAATTGCAAATAGATATGTCGGGAGTCATTGTTGGGTCGGAAGCCAGAGAAAGCTCGCTGGCAATCAGAAATCGGTCTCGACAAGCATCACTTAGGGCAATTATCAGATTCGCCTGCACGACACCGTGGTTGAAACTCGGCATCGGTTTTCCCCGCTCCTTCTCGTAATCTTCCACCAGGTCTGGCTTCGGTGTTACCGACGCAGCCATTTGGATTCTCCTTTGCCGATACCCGGAACTCTACAAGATTCCCCACGCGGCTCCCTTTATCCGATGCAGCAGAGATAAAGTTCTTTGCGGTTGCAAAGTTGGGTCTGCCACTTGCTTCAAATGTAATACCTCTCGCCTGCACGCATCTCTTCCCACTCCTCACGCGCCGCGTTGACCGAGTCCAGTTCACTCACCTCAGCAACCGGCACGTCCCACCAGCTGTACCCCTGCACGCCCAGATAGCGATCGTCCGGCACGTATATCACCGTAGTCCTGTCCACACTCTTGGCGTCCTGCAACGCCTGGACGACGTCGCCCACGCTCTCGCAACGGATGACATGACAACCCAGGCTCTCCGCATTCATCGCCAGATCCACCGGCAGCGGGTCGACATCATATCCCGGCTCGTCCGTCGGCAGCCCGTTAAAGGACTCACCGTTGCGGTGCGCCGCCTCCACCTGACCGGGATAAATGTACCGCGTGCCAAATCCGCCCTGCCCCAATGAACGGCTGAGAGACCCAATCGAGCGGAAGCCGGTATTGTCCATCAGAATAACGGTAAGTTTGTACCCTTCCTGGATCGAAGTGATCAGATCGGTATTCATCATCAGATAGCTGCCGTCGCCCACCATCACGTAGACTTCCCGCTCCGGCTCCGCCATCTTGATGCCCAGACCGCCCGCGATCTCGTAGCCCATGCACGAGTAACCGTACTCGAGATGGTACTGCTTGCTGTGCCTCGCCCGCCACAGCTTGTGCATGTCTCCGGGCAGACTGCCCGCCGCACACACCATCACCGCGTCCGGGTCGCCCTGGTCGTTCACCGCCCCGATCAGCGCACCCTGGTACGGCAGCCCGCTCTCAGCCTCGTGAAGATCGTAGTTGCGCTGCACCTCCGCTTCCCATTCGTCATGCAGCCTCTGTGCCTGCGCAACACTCTCGTCGCCATTGCGATAGCCGCCCAGCAGTTCCCCCAACTCCTCCAGCGTGACCCGCGCATCACCGACCAGCGGAATGGCGCAGTGCTTGTACGCGTCAAACTCGGCAACATTGATGTTCACGAACTGTACATCAGGGTGCTTGAACGCCGTCTTGCTGGACGTGGTGAAGTCACTGTAGCGTGTGCCGATTCCAATGACAACGTCGGCTTCGTCCGCCACCTGTTCCGCTGCAAAAGTGCCGGTCGCGCCGGCCGCCCCCAGTTGCAGCGGATGGTTGTACCGCAGGCTTCCCTTTCCGGCCATCGTCTCTGCAACCGGAATGCCGAAACGGTCGACAAACTCTCTCAGGGCCGCCGTCGCATCACTGTATAGCACACCCCCGCCGGCGATGATCAAAGGCTTCTCTGCCGCACGGATCGCCGCCGCCGCCTTCTGCAGCGCGGCCGCATCCGCCCGGTTGCGTGGCACCGTCCACACCCGCTTCTCGAACAGCGCCGACGGATAGTCAAACGCCTCCGTCTGCACGTCCTGCGGAATCGAGAGCGTTACCGCGCCAGTGTCCGCCGGGCTCGTGAGCACGCGCATCGACTCGATCAACGACGTCACCAGCTGGTCCGGCCTGTTGATCCTGTCCCAGTACCTGCTGACCGGCTTGAAACAGTCATTGACCGAAACGTCCTGGCTGTGCTCCGACTCCAGCTGCTGCAGCA
Organism: Caldilineaceae bacterium; assembly: GCA_028819675.1. Next base: position 7,715 of record JAPPKT010000081.1, read on the forward strand.
CCGGAGCCACGTTACGTCGGGCGAAGATGTCCCCCGGAAGCAGCAGCACGGGCAACCGGTTGATCGTCGCAGTCGCCGCGCCGGTCACCATGTTGCTTGCCCCGGGACCGATCGAGCTTGTACAGGCCAGCGTGCGCATCCGGTTGGTGTGCTTGGCATACGCCGCTGCCGTATGCACCATCGCCTGTTCATTGCGCGTCTGGTAATAGCGAAAATCCGGATACTGTTGCAGGGCCTGGCCGATTCCGGCAACATTGCCGTGACCGAATATACCAAAGCAGCCGCCGAAAAAGGGCTGCTCCACACCATCCCGTTCGCTGTACTGGTTCTTGAGAAATCGTACGATCGCCTGCGCCATGGTCAAACGTTCGGTATTCATCAGTTTCCTCAATTCTGTTACAGTGTCAGGACTCTTAGAGCGGCTTCATCCCAAGCTAAACTACTACTGACATAGCTACCCGTAAATGGCAGGCCTCTCTGGCAACCTGACCGCCACCGGCTTCCCCTTCATACCGGATTCGATGCAGGCATCGGCCACAACTATCGAAATATATCCATCCCACGCGCTCGGTCCCGTTGCCTCGCCGTCCTGGATCGACTGCACCCACGCCTGGACCTCATTGATGTAGGCCGTGTTGAATCTCTGCAGCCAGTCCTCCTCCACCCACTGCCCGCTCGCATTGCTGTGCCGCACGACCGGGCTCTGAAGTGGACTCGTGTGTACCACGCCCGTTTCACCGGTGATACTCACCTCAATTTCGTAACCGTAACCGGCATCCGCGTTACATTCAAGTCCGCCCAGCGCCCCGCCTGCAAACTGCAACTGGATCATGACATAGCGTGCGCTGTCCGGGCGGTCCGGCGAAAATGGAATGTAGGAGGTATGCACGCCGACGATCTCATCCTCCATCATCCAGCGCGCCGAGTGAATGTCATGAATGAGAGAGCCCGTAATGACGTCGCCAAGCGAGGGACAGTCATCACTGGAGGGGTTAATGTGAACGCTGCGGAAGACTAACGCATTCCCCTGCGCACCGCTGTCGCTCACCCGTTTGACCGCTACATGTGCCGGGTCATACTGCCGCATGAAGCCCACCTGCACAAGCCGTCTACCGCCACTGACCTCCGCACTGATCACTCCACTGGCTTCCTCGCCCCCGGTCGCCAGTGGCTTTTCGCAGAGCACGGGCTTGCCCGCAGCGATGCACGCCCTAGTCAACTCGGCGTGGAAGCTGTTTGGCGCGGCAATCACCACCGCGTCGACTTCCGGCGCAGAAATGAGCTGCTCGGCGTCAGAGTAAATCTTTGCCCCGCCGCATCTCGCCGCGATCTCCTCGGCACGCGCCAAATCCACATCCATGATCGCAGCAACCTCGGCCGCGGCCACCAGGTAGGTCAGATTCGAAGCGTGCCGCGCCCCCATGCCGCCTGTTCCGATTATGCCGACTTTGACTGTTCGGCTCACACAATACCCCTTGATGCCAGCTTAAAGTCGCCAGGACCTCCCGCACCTACTACTGCCACGCGCTGTCTATGGCGCCTACGTTCCAGTAAGGATCGTCCAGCGGCGGCGGCTTCGACACCGGACCTGCCCCCCGCACCGACTGGTCGAAGTCGATCAAACTGCCCGTCATCATCCCCGACTCATCCGACGCCAGAAATGCGATCGCTCGCGCCACTTCTTCCGTCTTGAGCAGGCGCCCGAAAGGTTGCTCAGCCTCCGCCTTCTCCAGCCAGTCCTCGCCATCCGAATGAAAGGTACGCTGAATGAAGTCCTCGGCCGGTGAATCCATCCAGCCCACGGCAATTGCATTCACTCGGATCTGGTAGCGCATGACCGCAAATGCAACATTCTTGGTCATCGCGTTGAGTGCGCTCTTGGAGGCCGTATAGGGCAGCAAAAACTGCTCGCTGCCGAAGGAAGCCACGCTGGAAATATTGACGATCGACCCGCCGTTCCCCTCGCGCCGCATCAGCTTGCACGCATCCTGCATAAGCAGCAACGGCGCCCGCGTATTGACCGCGATTATCTTGTCGAAAAGCTCAGGCGTCGTGTCCCAGATATTCCCGCGCACCGTAAGCGCACCGCTGTTGACCAGCACATGCAGCCCGCCAAACTGTCTGTCCGCCTCGGCTACGATGCTGCGGCATGCGTCAACTTCCGCCAGATCAGCCTGCACGAAATGGGCCCGGCAGCCCCCGCTCCGCAGGTCGGCCGCCACTGCGTTACCCCGCTCGGCATTCCGCCCGCTCACAATGATCCCTGCCGCGCCCCGTTCCGCAAACAGCCGCACAGCTGCCTCGCCTAGCCCTTGCGTGCTGCCCGTTACAACGGCAAACTTGCCTTCCATGGAGCTGTGTGAATCTCTCCCCGCCTGCTCGTTTGTATCCACAACTTTCACTCTGTCCTATTTCTCTCGTGCGCCGGTAATTAGGTCGGCAATGTCCTGCTGCGACAAATCTCCCTTTTGATAGGTACCGACCTTTTCGCCTTGGCGTATGATCGTATAACTGTCGGACACCTGGTAGATATGATTGACGTTGTGCGTTATGAAAATGACGGGCAGCCCCTTCTCCTTGGCGTTCTCAATGTAGGAAAGCACCTTCTGCGTCTCAGCCACGGAAAGCGCCGAAGTCGGCTCGTCCAGGATGAGCAACTTTGCGCCAAAATGGATCGCTCGCCCAATTGCGATCGACTGCCGCTCGCCGCCTGACAGCGTCCCCACCTTATCCTCCGCCGAACGGATTTCGATTCCAATGTCGTGAAGAGACTGCCTACACTGCTCGCTCATCTCCTTCTTTTGTAGCCAGCGAACAGGCCCCATCTGCTTGTGCAGCTCGCGGCCCAGAAAAAAATTTCGCCATATGCTCATCAGGGGAACCAGCGCCAGGTCCTGGTAGACGGTCTCGATTCCCAGGGCACGGGCGTCTGCTGGCGAATTGATCACCACCTGTTGCCCGTCGAATACGATCTCGCCTCTCGTGGGAGTATGGACGCCCGTAAGCACCTTGATCAGGGTTGACTTACCTGCCCCATTGTCGCCCATCAGCGCCCGCACTTCTCCCTTGCGCACCGTGAAATCGACGCCCCGCAGCGCCACAACCGAACCAAAGCGCCTCTCAATCTGTTTCATCTCAACGACAACGGGTTGACCGTTTTCCTCTCCCAATGCCGGTACTCCTCTGTTTCACTAGGGGGCGCCGCCGCAAAATTGGTGCCCGAACATGTTTGGGCTTCGTCCTCCGCCGCCCTTCGGTCTCTTCGCCAACCGTGTGCATCTGTCCTAAGCAGACGCGCGCGTGCGAAGGTAGTTGTTCAGAATAACCGAAGCAATGATCGTCGCTCCGATGACCGCTGGGAAATTGTCCGCCGGTATGAACGGAATGTCTAATAATATGACGGCAGAGCGGAGAAGGCTAATCATGAGGATGCCTACAACGGCCCCCCACACGCTTCCATAGCCACCGCTGAGCAGTGCCCCGCCTACCACCGAGGCCGCAATCGCTGTCAGCTCCACCCCCGCCTGCTCCGCAACCCGCACCGAGCGAAACTGGCTGAAGGAGATTACACCTGCCGCCCCGGCCATGAAACCACTGAATACAAAGCACAGCACTTTCGTTCGTGCCGTCCGGATACCTTGAGCTGTCGCAGCCCCCACATTCCCGCCTATCGCGAATACATGATTGCCAAACCGCGTATGTACAAGCAGGTACTGGCCCAGGAAAGCTGCGACCAGAAGCCACACCGTCGCTGTGCGGAAGTTAGCCCCGTCAAGAACTGGCAAATTGTTCAGCAGCTCAAATCGGCCATTGAACATGTTGAAGATGGGCGGCCTCTCAAGGGTCTGCAACAGGACCCCGCCTGACGTCAGCCAGACCAGCCCCCGGTAAATCTGACGCGTGCCCAACGTAACGATAAACGACGGAATCCGTGTCCAAATCAGAATCAGACCATTGACCAGTCCCATCAGTGCCGGCACGGCCAGCGCCAGAAGCAGAGCCAGAACGAAGTTGCCCGATCCTTCCGCGACCGGCAAACCCACAGCCGCCAACCCGTGCGTGATCTGGGAATCGGCCCCAACCGCCACCGCCCCAAACAGGTAGCCGCTCATCGCGATCATGGCGCCGATCGAAAGATCAAACTCGCCCGCAACCATCAGGAACGTGATTCCAATCGTAACGAATCCGGAGATCGAAACGGCTGTTACGATTCCCGAAATCGTGCGCCATGAACCAAAATTGGGCACGAAGAGCAGGCACAACAGCAGAACAACCACAAATGTCGCCAGCGGCCCAGCCACAGGAGAACTGCCAAAATGATGGGTTAGCGAGTCGAGCAAGCTCTTTGACCTGCGCATGTCAGATGTCATTCAACGCAAGAACTCTGTCGTGAAGCACTACCATTGAAAACCAGGTACACCCGGTCCGGCCTGAGCCGCTCCCGAGTGTACCTGATCGAAGCCTTACACGAATACGTTCAATTCAGCTCCCTAACGGTACTCACCCGCCAGTTCCTGAACCATGGACAGGTTGCCCTGATCGACGAAGCCCGGGCCAGTCGGTGTCACAGGAAGTGCCGGAACGATGCCGTGGCGAACCAACAGATTCAGCGCTTGGATCCCGCCGAATCCCTGAAGGAACGGCTGCTGGTCGATGCCGAACATCGTCAGACCAGACGCGATGTTGGCATTTATCTCCTGACTCAGGTCGAACGTGCCGTGCGTGAAATCGTCTGCCATCAGTCCCTCATTCTCAACAAAGACGTAGAACGGATTGGCTCCGTTGGGTCCGAGGGTGAGGAAGATATCGGTGTCCGGATTGGCGGTGAAGTAGTCGCCGATGATCGTGGTGGCCTCAGCCGGGTCATCGCCGATAGCCAGCACCTCAGCCGGTATGCCGCTCTCGCCCAGCGCGTTGACGAAGCCCGCACAGCGCTTGTCCAGTCCGGTGTGTCCCACCTGCTGGTTGATGCAAACGCCCTGCGTACCGCCCCCGGCCGCCAGCCGCAGCCCGCCGAGATAGCCGCCCTGGTACTCATCCTGGCCCAGGTAAGTGTAGTAGGGGATGTTGTCCGCAATAGGACCAGAGCCCGCATTGTAGGCAATTACCGGAATGCCGGCGTCAATCGCCTTCATGATCGGTTCCTTGAACAGGATCGGATCGGTCACGGTCAGCATGATGC
>JAPPKT010000282.1 GCA_028819675.1 Caldilineaceae bacterium
GCCCAGGCCGGCCGCATGGACAAGCAAATCGTGGACGCCGTACTCGCGCACCAAGCCGGCCCGACACCTGACACCAGGCGCGCAATCGAAGCCCTGATCGCCCACTTCGAGGAAGACGCCCGCGCCCAGGATGGCGCATGGCTTCCCACAGTCGATGAGCTATCGGGACTGACGTCAGACGTGATAGCCGGAAAACTCAAAGAGGTCCTGCACAAGCCCCGGCCCATCCCTCTTGCAAATCTGGGCCCGCCGAAGCAGCGTCAGTGGATCATTCCAAACTGGCTGCCACGCGGGCGCGTCGGCATGTTGACCGGCGAAGGCGGACGCGGCAAATCATGGCTGGCCTTACAGCTGGCATACGCCCTCACCACCGACGGCGGTCACTGGCTGTCCCCAAGCCATATCAGCAGCGCAAAAATGCCGCCCGTAGCAGGGAGCCACACCGTTCTTTACGCCACATGGGAAGACGAGCCGGCCGAGTTTGTGCGACGCATAAGCGCTGACAAGGCTCAGGCTATGCACAACTGCCACGTCATCGATCTCGCAGGCGCAGGCCCTTTGTGGGGAGTACAGTCAGGCATATCGACACACGACCGCGCCGCACTGTTGACCACCGGAGAAGATCTGCGCGCCAGCGCCGAACGTCTCGAAGCCGCCCTGTTGGTTATCGACTCTCTTGCCGGCGCCTACGGAGCCAATGAGAATGACCGCGGCGCGGTCCGGGAATTCATGGCCTCTTGGGATGCCTGGGGTCGAAAAAACGACTGCGCCGTCATGCTGATCGCACACCCGCCCAAGAACGCCGACGGCTACAGCGGATCGACCGACTGGCACAGCGCCAGTCGGTGGCGCTGGGAGCTTGTCACTAACGAAAACGACGCCGACTTTCTCACGTGTGAGAAAGCATCCTACGCAGAAAAGCCGGACAGAATCCAGATCGTCCGCAACAAGGACACCCTCTGGCAGTGGACAGAGACCAACGCGCAGACACACGCTAACAACGCTTCACTTCGAAAGGCAGCGACCAATGCAGTTTGATGAAAGATGGCTGGATCTATATGGGCAACTGATGGACAAACACAATTTGTCAGACAACACGGAAATGCCCACGCTAGAGAAGGTAATTCGGTCGATGATCACAGCCTGGACGAAAAAGGAAGACTGGCTTCTCGACGCATTACTTGAAATGACTGACCGCAGCCGGGCGTTGCTGAACTGGATGGAGAAGGAGAAACAAACATCGGCATTCAAAGCAGTGGATCCGTTTACAAGCTGCTTTGAATTAGCGACCGCATTCTCCCATCACAGGACAGCCGAGAAGCCAGAACAGACGGCCAACAGACAATTCACACCATTCACCGAGGAAAAGTGGCAACATCACCTGGATTCCCTGCATACCATATGGGAATCCCTGCCAGACCAACAGCGAGAAGGGCGCGGCAATCTAAAACACCCCCTGTCCGCGTTGATCGAAGCATGGCTATTGCGGCAAAAAGCGCACCAGGAACTGCCTGAAAATGCAAAGGTGCTTACAGTCAAGAAATTGTCCCGTGTGCCCAACCAGGCCAAAACCGCGGCGCTGGCGTCGTGGGAAAAGATGCCGGATGCAGCAGTGGTCGAAGTCGATGGAGTACCGGTATCGTCTCCCTTCCACTACCGGCCTAGGCGCGCCAATTCCACACGAGAGAGCACAGAGCTCTTGAAACTTCCCGGAACGACACAGGCGATGGACTTGCGGCTGGCATTACTGAGAAACATCGAAGAAAACGCCGACATAGACCGGCGCAACCCGCTTCCGGGTGACATCCTGTACCTGTTTACATTCGGATCGGCACTGACCGGCCCGATCACTCTGAGTGCGGATCGTCTAGGGGGAATGACAGCCGGACGCTTCACGACGGCGGGCGCAACCCCGAAACAAAAGGCTCTCTGGCGAGCACGGGCGTGGTTGGCTATCAAGTGGGCGTCAATGGACATTATGATGCCCAGCGGCCACTGGATGCCGATACTGCGAATCGATCGAGGCGGCGATCTTCCTGAAGGCGTTATCCGTATTTGGCCGTACGACTGGCAGAAAGGCATAGGCCACCGCCTGACCGGCGCGCTGACCGCCCAAACTGCCCGTTCTGACAGGAGTGGCTCATTCTCGCGGCTCATTGCCGGTATCGAAGATTTCTTGGCAGCATCAACCCCTATCAGCAGAACACCCCGCCTGCTGCAATCGGAACACAAGGGCGGCCCGGGCATTGCCTCCGGGTTTATCCCGTATCCCGTTCTGTTGGCCCGATCTGGATTCCATTTCGACCTGACCGACAAACAATCGTACAACGCGACAGCGCAGCTGTGGAAGCGATTGACAGCCCAGATCGAAAGCAAAGGATACCTGCTGCCGTCACCAGCAGGGGAAGCAGAGGCTGGCGATACAGTTGAGATTGTGAATATCAGGAAAGGTGGACGCGGAGGAGTGGGTGGTCTGATCGTACGCGCGTCCGCCCGCTATATCGAAGCACATGAAATAATCCGCCGGGCACGCGGCAGAGTTTTGGACGCCGTCCCGCTACCAAATCTGTTTCCACACGACGTTTTTTCCCCTGAGGGGGCGCCCGCAGGGATAGCGCCCCCTTAGGCTTATATCCCTATAACCCTAGGGTAAGTACATTACCAGTGGTAGAACGCACTTTTATTTGACGAGAAGGGATCGGTTATTTGACGAGAAGGGATCGGTTATTTGACGACGATCCTTTCCGTTGAATAAAAAGGGCATCAAATGCCTCGGAGTGCGTTTTGAGGTGGTATATGGCTGGTGCAGCGACGCTTTCTTCTCCCAAGGAGCGCTCTGTCAGTAGTAAAGCATGCGTTTATTTGACGAGAAGGGATCAACTGTTTGATAGATGATCTTTTCCGTCAAACAAAAATTTTTGTCGAACATCCCCCGGAAAGATCAGTCCTCTACAAGAAATCTGGTCCGCACAAGGGACAATAGCGCTGCATGCGCCAGGGTTTACCGGCGTATGTAAACGCATGGCGGGCCTTCACGTGTATTGGGGAAGACGATAGAGATCTATTTTGGTAGTGCTCGAGTATGTATTTGTTTGACGAGAAGGGATCAAATGTTTGACCGTTGATCTTTTCCGTCAAATAACTGTTTCCCGAGTAACCTCTGGAAAGACCAGCCCATTGTAAATAACTGGCCTGTCCATCACCCTTGAGAAAGTTCGAATAGGCGTCGGCACATAATCTGGATCCACCCGATCACAAACCATAATCCAAACAATCAGGTGCCCGGTCGCGGTGGCCTAGCTGGAGACGCGCTGCTGCGGATCAAGGGCCTGCTCCCATATGGTGCATGAACACCTGCTCTCATGGAGCGGGACAGACCAGTCAGGATGGTCTAGCCGTTCATCCGGTTGCGGCAAAAGTCCCTTTAAAACCGCCAATAATGTGACGCCCGCCCTCGTCGTAGCTGTAGTGTTGCCCGCGGCGGTCGCCCACCTGTGTTGGAGAGGACGAAAAGGATGTGCTCTGTCAATGCTAGAGGAGGTATTTGTTTGACGGAAAGGGCCATCCGCCAAACAGCCGATCCCTTTCCGTCAAACAAAAGGAACTTCGAGCATCCCCCGTAGAAAGGCCGGACCTATTAGAAAATCCACGCCCGCCAGTGGTAGAATGCGCCATGTACGGATGCAAGCCTTGAAGCGGGACGCATGAGGGACGCAGAGACTACGGTGCCCGCCTAGGGTAAGGAAACCACCATGCCCCCACGTCAGCCGCGTGAAGAGACTGCCCGCTTGGGCGACGAGATATATGAGCGGGACATCCGTCCGCAGGTAGAGGCGGACCACCACGGGGAATATGTCGCCATCGACGTTGACAGCGGGAGTTGGGTCATCTCCGACGACCTTCGGGCGGCAGCGAAGCGTCTGCGGACGCAGCGCCCTGGCGCGATTGACGTCTGGTTGCTCCGGGTCGGATACCGGGCCTTGCATCACTTTGGGGGTCGTCCCATTCGGAGCGCCGGGTGATAGAGGACGTGGTGAACGCCGCCTATGAGCCGGTAGTGGTTCTGGCTGTGACTAGTGCGCTGGCGACGGAGTTGGGATTGTCCCTTGAGGGCACGAGCCGGGCAACCCTTGCAGACGGCAGCGAGGTGACCTTCGACGTCTACGACGTTGCGGTGCTCTGGGACGGCCAGCCGCGATATGTCCTGGCCGACGCTGCCGATACGACGCCTCTCGTCGGTATGCGGATTCTGGACCGCTACAACCTGAACATCGACGTAGAGGACGGAGGCCGCGTTATCATCCAAGCCAAAGAGTAGCCGAACTCCTCTTCCCTCCACCGCGGTTATCGCCTTCCGAGAACCTGGGAAGAATTGAGCTTGGCCCCCCAAGTCGCAGAGTGAACCTCGGTCTCGTAGACACCCCAGCCCAAAAATGGCAAAGCGACCACGGTCCGGGCCCGAGACAGCCCCACTCCACTTCACGTCATATTTCGCCTCGTCGAAGCCATCACCCGTTCTGCTGGATCATACACGTAAAACAATGTTGCCCTGACCCCTTCAAGGATGCGCTAATGCAGCCGGTAATTCCGTCATCCCAAACTCCCGTGCGAGCTGTGTTCGCAATTCTCCTTCCGTCTTGGTGGTTCCGTCGTCTAAGTTTGGGTCAGTTGAAGAGTCATTGACGAGTTGGGCGGGATGTTATGAGCGTGAGCAAAGCATATTTGAATATATGTGTAGATTGATATCCCGGTATGTGGAAAGGTGAAGTGTATTTCTCTAAGGGGAAGGCTCTGTCGTTTTTAAAGTGCAGCCGTTGTCCCTGGATTGAATGGAGGGCCTTTGTCAGCTAGCACTGCTTTGCGCAGTTTGAGCGAACGCAAACTGCCATCTACAACTTCATATCGGTGCACACCTATTGCCATCCTTATAAGTTCGGCGACGACCAATGTCGAAGTGACAGCCCCGACAAATGAGGCGCCAACGGTGCGTCCGGCCAGTGTTGTGATTCCACACTCATCAAGTCCGTCGTGCGCCATTGCGCGGTACGCGGGTTTATCGGCAACGTTTTCCGCGTCCAACTGACGCATATTCGTTCCCCAGCGGACTCGCGCTGCTCGGTGTGCCGGAAAAGTGTGCAACTGAAATGCTAGGTGCTCTCGCGTGCCTGCACCCAAACCTGCCTCAATAATGCGGTCAAAGCCAACATCTTCAAGGTCCGCTCTGGCAAGAGCGTTGTCAACACCACATAAAGCAACACGTGGCTCGTCTTCGGAGATCCGAAAATCGGCAGAAAATCGGCGTTCCACGATCGAAGTGCGGAAGCCACGTTCTTCGCACCAGAGAGCCATCGCCCGAGCCTTCCTCTTTCCGAATGATGTACGCTTTGTTAGTAGTGACGTACTGTCGTTAGCTTCAACCACTTCGTCAAAATCTTGCAAAACGAGGTGCACGTCATCTGGTGAGGCATAGGGCAGGAGGCCCAGTGTCCAAAGGAACGCTTGGCCAAGGTGCCCGAGCCCGATAAGCCACGCTTTTGATGGCAGTCTCTCCAAAGGCGGTCCCAGAACGCTGGTAGCGAGCCAATGGGCTTCCGTTTCTGGTTGCCATAATGACAGCCCAACGTCCCGCCGTCCTGCCTCGTCATTACCACCTCGAACGAACTGAAACGCCTCGGAAACTCCAAGCGCGCCGGCGAGAATCCCCGCTGGTACGAACTCCTGAGATTCCGGCAGAGGGTTATTGTAATTGTCGGGCACGATGCCGCCACGCCAACCATCGAACGTGGCGCGCACTGCAAACTCCACTTCGTCTGAGGGTACGTGTGCATCACCAACCAAGATGTGTGGAATCCCTAGGTCGGGAGCCTTGTTGAGTCCTTGCAGATCCACGATAGCTTCTCCTAGCGTGCGACAGCGACCCCAAGGGACGAGAAGCGGCACATCAAGAGATCCCCCGACGTATACACCACCAAGAAAACTGCGACGACCTGTGTTTACCGCCGTCAGCACGGCCGCTTGCAGCGTCGCGGATGTCGCGACATTGTTTCCGACCACGATGCCAAGTCGGTAGCTGCCAAAAAGCCGTTGCGCATCATCGAGGCTTGCTACCTCACCGGTGTCAAGAGCCAGCTTCACAAGCCGGTGTAACTGGTTTGATTCAACGTCTGGTGTAGTTTTCATGCCCATATCCCTGTGTAAAAGAAACCCCCACTCCGTGCACCACTGTGATCACACCAATTATGACTGCCTAGGTACTCATAGACCCCTATGTCCTCCATCTTGAAATTGTGAGCGAAGTTCGGCACGATGAGCGCCACATGACCAGGCTGCGCGATCATCGGATTGTCCTTGTCGAGTGTGCTTTGACGCGTCGGCCCGGGGCTGGGATGCGTGTGCAGGTCGGCCAAGACAGTCAGTCCGGTCTGTCGACAGAGCTCCCATAGTGGACCGAATCCTGCACCATCAAAGATGACAATGCCGGAATCAAGGCAGGACGGGTCGAAATCGTCGTAGTAGGCGAATTGTTCGACTCGCCCACGCGAACCATGCCGACGACCGAGCAGGAACGCACCACTCTCGTGCCTTCCTTTCCCCCGCCGGGCGACTTCAGCGAGCCCTTGGCGCCAAAGTTTGTCGGGGCAACTCAAACGGTGCTTAGGCGCCGCGAGTGCCCGAATAATCGCCCGAATTGAGAAGGTCATGTACGATCCTCAAGTATAGTGTGATGTCGCTCTCTGGAGACCAGATCATAGAGGGATGCTGGGTTCGCCAAACGTCATGGCCATCAATCGAAAACCGATCACAAGGTAGATACAGGCATCGACCGTTATTCCATCTGGGATTGAAGGCAAGTGATATTCGGTTTTTTCCACTCGGCCAGCGGTCTGTAGGAAGCGGGACGTCCCGCTCAGCGTCCCATAGTTGGGCGGTGGGTGGTGTCTGAGGGTAGTTTGTGCACTCGAATCGCAGCGCGTACTCTGCTGGGCCGCCGTCTCTCACGGCGGCCCGGATGGCGATAAGCGCGTGTGGCCAGGCGAGAGCGAGCAAGCGCCACCGACCGCGGTCGTATCCGCTTTGAAACGGGCCGGCTTCTAAGTGAGTTCGAAACACCTGCTCGTCCACCCCCATCGACCGTTCCGGCATGCCTTACCCCTCCACCCGTTGCTTAGCGACCAAGTCGAAGCAGATGGCACAGTCCGAACCCTTCACCAAGGTCCCGAGATGCACCTCTTCGTCAGGCCGATCATCTGAATGACATGCCTGTAGTAGGTGCTCGGCAGCATCCACAGGCGACATGTCAACCTCGTCCTTGCAGACTACCCATTTCTGCACTGTATCGATCGTCGCTGACGGAGGGAAGAAGTCCTTCAGTTGATGTTCTTTGAAATTGACCGTCACTTCCACTCGCCGACAGCGATGGATATGCACACGGCTGCGCGAAGTCAAACCGACCCCATTGATCTTTTCGTCCAGATCCAGCGGAGTGTCACTGTTTTCAGCGAAGACGAACACCTCTACTCCTTCGGGTATGGTCAGGCCATGCTGACGGGCCACCTTTATGATGTCCGCGATTAGGTCCTTAGAATGAACTTTCACCAGCGTGATCTTGGGCATCCCCTCGCCCTGGATGAAGAGTTCGATGTAATCTGTCGTATTAAACTGAGTCATTGATCTGTCCTTTCGCCCACCGTAGCAGGATTTCTAAAGCAGAATGACGCTCCATGACTGACCAGGCGTCATTGACGGTTCCTACTAGGATAATTGTCGGAGTGGGGACAGACCGGAAATCTCTCTGTTTTTGTTTTGAAATTCAAGCGTCCTCGCCTGAGGGGCAGATGAAAAAATGAGGACAACGCGGACAGATACGGGCGTTGGGTTTTGGTGAGTAATCCTCATGCAAGATTCCGCGTATGGCGTTGTTGTAGTGGTCCAGCCGAGTTTGGATGGGCCTCGGCTTAAGTTCAAGTGGCCTCACTTGGTCGATGGACAGGGAGCGTACCTGTACGATACGTGGAACGCGTGGCTCAGTTTCTTTAGCCGCAACAGCGTACAGGGCGTAGATGTCCTTCGCCAGTTCGCTCTTCGTCAGATGTCCTATGCGGAGGCGCTCAACAACTTCAGAACCATCGCTGAGGACCTCTACGTGGTCTGGTGTGAAACAAATACGACCAAGCTGGACTGACACCTCCCACTGAGGTTGTGTTTTGGAACCTCGCGATGTAAAAAGACGTCTCGCTGCTCGCCGAATCATTTCGACAGCTGAGATTCGATACAACTCCTCAAACGCATGGCCGTGCGGCCCGTGCTCCTCCCAGACCTCGTCTAGGCGTACGAGCGCTGTTGATTCATCAAAGGGCTGTCCAGCGTTTCTCTCTTCCGTCATCCAGCGCAGTACACGACTGACGCTACGATGAAATCTGACATACGCAGAGTCCTCGCGACCGCGATTCAATCCCAGAATGGACTCGTAATAGAACTTCCGGGGACATTGAATATAGATGTCCAAGTCTTCGGCCATATAAGAATTGCCTGTCGGTGTCGGCTCAGTTGTGGTAATCGGATCTGGTGTACTCGACGGCCAAGTGAGAGGGCCGGCCGGATTGCCAGGTAGTCGGCTGGCAATCGCGTTGAGTAGATCCGACGGATTGCTGTTTCTGGCGCCATAGCGACGCGCGCGGGAAAGACACAGTACGTCTCTAGCACGAGACAGTGCGACAAAAAAAAGGCATTCCTCCTCTTCATCATGATCGTCGTGTTTGGATACGACCATACCGACGGGAGGCGGGCATGGCTGCCCTTGGCGTGAAATCGGAAAGATACCCTTGCCTAGCGTCGGTAAGTAGACCGCCCGGAACTCAAGCCCCTTGCTCGCATGCACTGTTAGGAGTCGGACAGCTTCTAGACTGTCCGCCCAGCTTGGTGGTTGGCGGAGTTGTCTTTCGTCCCCGTAGATTTCAAGACGACGTATGTTTAGAAGCAAACGCAGCTTCTCGTCCAATTCCCCTTCGAACCCCCTTGGTTGCTGTTCATGAACGAACTGAAGGAATTGATAGAGTGCGACCAAGCTTTGCTGTCCAGTTGCGGATCGATCGGCCAATAGAGGGTCAAGATAGCGGCTTCGTTCGAACAGATATTGGGTGAGAAGTGTCCAAGGTTTGACATGGCGCAGGCCATTTAGATGGCTTTCCAAGACAGCTAGACGCTCTTTGCCTTGAGCCGAAATAGTGTCAGCCGTGGACGCTAGAGCCAAAACGTCAGGAAAGGCAACCTCCCGGTCGCGCGCCAGGTCGAGTAGGGCGAGAACGTCACTGAGCGGAATTTCGTATTCGGGGAAGCGCGCAACACGTACCAGTCCCCTCCCATCCGGACCGCTAGCAAGGGAGAGGAGAGAAAGCATGTCACGTACTTCGCAACGTTCAAAGAGGTCGCCTAGATACAGAACAGGAATGCCGGCACGCTCAAGACCGGCCCCGATCCTTCCAAGATTAGTGTGCGAACGGCACAGAACCGCTTGCTCTCTATAAGGGATGCCTGCAGCGCGCTGAAGCTCAATCTCCTTCGCTAATCCATCTGCCTCAGAACACAGATCGTCGGCGACTTCAATTAACACCCGACCGTCGGAATCCGAACGCTTCGCTTCCCAGGGAATGAAGGCCGGCCCACCTTGGCTTGCTAGCATTCTAGGGGCCAACTCAGAAAATACGTTCACGATCGCTGGCTGAGACCGGTAGTTGTATCCGAGAGTCTTAACCTTTGCTCCGGGAAAGTCTTCGCTAAATCGTCGCATGTTCTCCGGGGCCGCACCACGAAACCGGTAGATCGCCTGACGTGTATCCCCAACCACCCAGAGACGTGAACCCGCACCGGCGATTTCCTTTAATAACAGCCCGCTCGCGCGATTCATGTCTTGATATTCGTCAACGAGGACGTGACGATAGGTGTCCTGTAGGGTGGTTCGAACATCATCATGTGTCCTGAGCAGGGTCACAGCTTTGAAGATAAGGTCGCCAAAATCAAGCAGATGCTCGCGGTCCAGTGCCTCCTGATACACGGTGTAAACACGCGCGACCTCCATAGCCTTTTCAGCCTTCTCAATGTCCTCAGATGTAGTCGCTCCACTATGCATGCGTTCAGCAAGTGCAGTGTACTTCTCTGGCCCCACTAACTCGTCCTTTGCTCGAGAGATCGCAGCCATGATGTCGCGCAGGGGAATCGCGGGATCGTACAAGTTGTGATAGTGGTGTAAGTTCAACTTGGGAAGCATGCGCTCCAGCAAGGCTACCGCATCAAGAGGGGCTAGCACGTTAAGCCGAGATGGGAGTCCTTGGAAATTACCGTATTTGCGTAGTAACTCAAGGCCGAAGGCATGGAAAGTTCCGATCCAGATGTGGGAAGAGACATCTGGATTTGCCTTCGCCACACGGAACCGCATTTCTTCAGCTGCCCGGTTAGAGAAAGTCAGCGCGAGAATGTTCGACGGCTGCACGTTCTGGCGAATCAGGAAAAGGATTCGGCCTATAAGGGTGCGAGTTTTGCCAGTTCCTGGACCGGCCTCCAAGAGTAAGGGGCCTCGCTGGGCGTGAGCAGCTTCCTCTTGGCTTGGATCAAGGGGACGTTCCTCCGTATCATCAGAAGGCGCGTGTGCTTGAGGCAGATCCGGTGTAAGTAACGCGCGCGCCATCTGGTGGCGCACCATGCCTTTGGGAAGTCCCAGGCGGTCAGCAATGTCACTCGCGCCAACTCTCTCATTTTCGTACCACTCACGTAGTACATCGGTTGGAAGCAAAAATTCACGTGCAAAGACATTTGCTTCGCGTTCTCGCAGTTCCTCCGGCCCGTAGCCTTGTACCCGATTTGCACCGACAGGCAGCGGTTCTTCAAAAGCCTCAGGATCGAAGCCAGAGTCGGGATGTTTGACATGATCGTGGTGTAGCCAAAAGTGTGCATACTCGTGGACCTGATAGAACAACCTAAGACGGGGGTCGATCTCTTGGTTGAACAATATCACCCTTATTTTAGGATCAAGCACTGCGTCTCCACCGTCAAGCAACGAATCGCCTGCCGGCACAGGAATTCGTTGGAAACCTGTCAGGCGATCGGCCGCGTCCAGCAACGACTCCGCTGTAGGAACATCTCCATTCTCACACAGCACTGCAGCGCGTTGCGCCCTCGCCTGCCGTCTAATATCGTTCCAGTGGCTCATGTTATGCCTTTAGCTTATTCAAGGTCGAGCCAGCGGGCAGCATGTTCAGGGTCAATTGTTCTATCGGCATGGACAGCATCAAAGAAATCTTCCTGGTCAGTGAGTGCTGGTGCCTGTTCGGACCGATGTTCCGCTGCAGTTGCGAATGTCGGTCCCTGTTGTAGGTAGGCTGCGACGACCGCAGCCTTACTATGTATTGCAGCCGCAAGTCCCTCGATCACGCCTTGCGGGATAGAGGCATAGCGGATGAGGCGGCGGTCAAGTTTTCTCAGCAAGAGGATTCCCAGTCCCGCTGCCCGAGCAAATTGATTTGGATCCAAGCCGCATGCCTGCCCTTCTTCAATCAGACTTGCGAACGGGACGACAGGCTCCGAATCGTCTTCTGAAAACTTAGTATGTAACAGATTTTGAACAACGCTCATTCCCCGCAGAACCAATGTGTCTTGGTCAACTTCCTCGGCGTCGGGAGTCGGCGGCATGGACTTCATCAGACTCCAATTTGCTGCGAATTCAATGATCTCTTGCTCATACTCAGGGTAACGCCGGATCCATTCGTCCAGCGGCTCATTGGGGCCGGAATCAAACGCCACGTAGGCGTCGAGCACGTCCTCCAGCTTCTCCAAACCAGTTGGGTTTTTCATTTTTGTTCTCCTCGCCACGCCGCCAAACACTTTTCCGCCCTGGAAAGCCAGTTTCTGATAGTGCGCGGCGTCTTGTTGAAGTGCTGACTAATGGTACGTACAGCTGGGTCTTGGTCTTCGATTGGCCAGTCTAGGTAATGTCGAAGTATAAACGCGGACCGGAAAGGTTCTTCTAGCTGACTCAAAGCTTCGCGAATCACGACCCACTCAATTGCCTCCAGTTCGACGGTGCGAGTTGGTGTGTTTGTTTTTTCTGTCTCACGATTGAGTGTCAACGCGTTGTTGTCTTCACCCTCATCGTCGACAATCAATTCGTGTTTGAATGGTTTGAGATACTTTCTAAATACCTGTACACAAAGTCTCTCCAAGACAACCCAGAAACGGACTTGGAGGAAGTCGCCGCGGTCGCTGTCCAAGTCCAATATCCTATCGAATAGCTCTGCGACGGCATCTGCGTTTGCATCCTTCCTCCAGTTCGATTCCAAACTACCCAGCCATCTGTCAATAGAGATCGAGCAGCGGGTCAGCAGACATTCCGACAGGTCGGTGACTCTCTGTTTATCTTTTTCTTTGTGATAGTGTCGGATCAGATAGACTAGGGCTTCCTCTTTAAGAAAGTCGGGCGACACTTGGTCTGTAACATCTAACCGTCTCTGAAGTTCTTCAGGCTTAAGGTTAAGAACCTCTTGGATCTGACTATCCACAACTGCTTGGCGCTGGTAAATTTCGCCATCCGAGTTCCTGCGTGTCAACGGTATAGGCAGACACGACGTCTTTTGGTCTATGACTTCATGATTCATTTGCAACTCCGTTTTGTGATCTACAAGGTAGATAGATGTAGCCTCCCTGTAATAATTAATCGCGTACAGGGGGACAAACCGGAAAGCACAAACCGATCATCAGTGTGATTGACTGAAGTGGTGAGCTGGGGCTCTAAAAACTGGATTACGAGCCAAGGTGTATGTGCGACGGTTTACGAGTGAATCCACTGTCCGCAAAGTGGACACGG
>JAPPKT010000439.1 GCA_028819675.1 Caldilineaceae bacterium
TACACGAATACCAGTCGAAGCGGGTTCTCGCCCAATATGGCGTGCCCATCCCCAATGGGGACGTCGCAACTACGCCGGCCGAAGCGCGCGCCATCGCCGAACAGATCGACAAACCGGTCGTCATCAAGAGCCAGGTGCTGGTCGGCGGACGCGGCAAGGCAGGTGGCATCAAGCTGGCCGGAAATCCGGATGAGGCCGAGGAAGTTGCAGCACAGATACTGGGCATGGACATCAAAGGGCTGACTGTTCAAAAGGTCCTGGTCGACGAAGCCGCTGACATCCGCTCCGAAATCTACCTCGGCGCCGTTCTCGACCGCGGCGCGCGTAGAGTAGCCTTAATGGCCAGCAGCGAGGGCGGCGTTGAAATCGAAGAGGTCGCCGCCCAAACGCCCGAAAAAATCATCACCGTACATGTCCACCCCCTCCTCGGCATGCAGGGCTACCAGGCCCGCCAGCTGGCATACGGCATCGGACTGCCCAAAGAGCACGTCTCCGCCTTCACCAGGATCGCGCAGAGCCTCTACCGGGCCTTTGTCGAAAGCGATGCCAGTCTCGCAGAGATCAATCCCCTCGTCATCAATGGCGACAACCAGCTGCAGGCCGTCGACGGCAAAATCCTCCTTGACGACAGCGCCCTACCCCGGCAAAAAGAGCTGGCCGCGATGCGCGACCCTGATGAAGACAGCCCCACCGAAACCGAAGCACGTGAGGTCGGAATCAGCTATATCGATCTCGATGGCGAGATCGGCTGTATGGTGAACGGGGCCGGCCTCGCCATGGCCACGATGGACATCATCAAACTCTATGGCGGCAGCCCGGCCAACTTCCTCGACATCGGCGGCGGTGCCGGCGCCGACAAGGTACTGGCCGCACTCAGGATCATTCTCCGCGACGCGCGCGTGAAGGCGGTTCTCATCAACATCTTTGGCGGCATCACCCGCTGCGATGAAGTGGCAAACGGCATCGTCGAGGCCATCAACAGCCTCAACGTAAAGGTGCCGATCGTCGTCCGCATGGTGGGTGTAAACGAGGACGAGGGACGCCAGATCCTGGCCGACTCCAATCTCCCCTCCGCCAACCAGCTCTCAGAAGCCGTCCAGATGGCCGTCGCCGCCGCCAAAGGAGAAGGTGCATGAGCATCCTCGTCGACAATGATACCCGACTGCTTGTGCAGGGAATCACCGGAAGCCAGGGTGCCTTCCACGCAGAGCAGATGATCCAGTACGGTACGAATGTCGTGGCCGGGGCCGTGCCCGGTCGCGGCGGTCAATGGGCAGTCGGCAACACGCCCGTTTTCGATACTGTCCACGAAGCCGTCGCCACAACCGACGCCAATACCAGCATCATCTTCGTCCCCGCCGCCTTCGCCGTTGACGCCCTCCTGGAGGCCGCCGACGCCGGCGTCGCACTCATCGTCTGCATCACTGAAAACATCCCCGCCCTCGACATGGCCCGCGCCCGCGCCTACCTGGATTCAACGGAATCTCTCCTGATCGGGCCCAACTGCCCCGGCCTCATCTCCCCCGGATCTGCCAAAGTCGGCATTATGGCCGGCCACATCCACACCCCCGGCAATGTCGGCATCGTCAGCCGTTCCGGCACGCTCACCTACGAGGTCATCTATGCTCTGACAGAGCGTGGAATCGGGCAGAGCACCGCCGTCGGCATCGGCGGCGATCCCATCAAAGGGCTCAACTTTCTCGACGTGCTGCAGATGTTTGAACAGGACTCCGCTACTGAACAGGTCGTCCTCATTGGAGAGATCGGAGGCACCGACGAGCAGGTTGCCGCCGACTACATCAGAACCGAAATGAGCAAACCGGTTACCGCTTTCATCGCCGGTCAGACCGCCCCTCCAGGCAAACGCATGGGCCACGCCGGCGCCATCATCTCCGGCGGCGAAGGCACCGCCGCCGAAAAAATTGAAGCACTCCAGGAGGCCGGCGTCGCCATCGCCCGTCACCCCGAAGAGATCGCAGAACTGGCCGCACAGAATGTCTGAACACACGTCTGAAACTGTGCTATCATAGTCGCCAATCCGGAGCCGATCAATAGACACCGAATGAAGGAGGGAAGAATGTCGGAACAGAGCTCAAACGGCCAGGCTATCGAGGTTCCGGCCGCCGACAGCGAACTGTACCAGCCGCCGCCAGAGGCCGTCGCCGGCGCAAACGTGCCCAACTATCTCGACCTGCGCGGCGAAGCGCTCGCAGATTCCGAGGCCTACTGGGATGCCCGCGCACGCGAACTGATCGACTGGTTTGAGCCGTACGAAAAGGTGCTCGACGACAGCGGCGCGCCGTTCTTCAAATGGTTTGTCGGCGGCAAGACCAATATCGCCTACAACGCTTTGGACCGGCACGTAAACTCCTGGCGCAGGCACAAGCTGGCCCTGATCTTTGAAGGCGAAGACGGCGACAAGCAGAACTACAGCTACTACCAGCTCTGGCAGGAAGTCAATAAGTTCGCCAACGTGCTCAAAGGCAAGGGCGTCGGCAAGGGCGACACCGTGACCATCTACATGGGACGGACCCCCGAACTGATGATTGCGATGCTGGCCGTCACCAAGATCGGCGCCGTACACTCTGTCGTCTACGGCGGGTTTAGCGAACAGGCCCTCGCCAGCCGCATCGACGACGCCCAGTCCAGGGTACTGATCACCTCCGACGGCGCCTGGCTGCGCGGCAAAACCGTCAACCTCAAAGACATCTCCGACGAGGCCGTCAAGCGTAGCTCGATTGTAGATACGGTGATCGTCTTCCAGCGTACCATGCAGGATGTGCAGATGACCCCCGGCCGCGATCACTGGTGGCACGAGGAGATGGCCCTCCCCATCGCCAGCCCAGTCTGCGAGGCGGAGCCGATGGACGCCGAAGATCCCCTCTTCATCCTCTACACGTCCGGCACAACCGGCCGGCCCAAAGGCGTCCTCCATACCTGCGGCGGCTACCAGGTCTACACCGCTACCACCCTGAAATACGTCTTCGACCTCAAGGAGGACGACCTCTGGTGGTGCGCCGCCGACCCCGGCTGGATCACCGGACACAGCTACATCGTCTACGCGCCGCTGATCCTCGGCTCCACCGGATTCATGTACGAAGGCGCGCCCGACTATCCCCACCCCAATCGCTACTGGAAGCTCGTCGAGGAATACGGCATCACCATCCTCTACACCGCGCCCACCGCCATTCGCGGCCTGATGCGCTTCGGCGATGCCTGGGCCGACCAACACGACCTGTCCAGCCTGCGCCTCCTCGGCAGCGTCGGCGAACCGATAAACCCCGAAGCCTGGCGCTGGTACCACCGTGTCATCGGCCGCGAAAACTGCCCCATTATGGACACCTGGTGGCAGACCGAAACCGGCGGCTTCATGATCACGCCAACGCCCGTCGTCGCCCTCAAACCGGGCAGCGCCACCCTGCCTTTCACCGGCATTGAAGCCGAAGTGGTGCGCGAAGACGGCTCCACCTGCGAGCCCAACGAAGACGGCTATCTCGTCATCAAACGCCCATGGCCGGGTATGGCCCGCACCGTCTGGGGCGACCCGGACCGCTACGTCGAACAGTACTGGTCCGAATTTGCTCAGCAGGGCTGGTACTTCACCGGCGACAGTGCCCGCCGCGACGACGATGGCTACTTCTGGATCATCGGCCGCATGGATGACGTCATCAAGGTCAGCGGCTACCGGCTCGGTACCGCCGAAATCGAAAGCGCACTCGTCAGCCATCCGGACGTGGCCGAGGCCGCCTGTGTCGGCATTCCCCACGAGCTGCGCGGCAACGTAATCCACGCCTTCTGTATCCTCAACGATGGCGTCAGCGGCAGCTCCGATCTGGTCGACGCTCTTAAACTTCATGTGCGTCATGAAGTCGGGCCGATTGCCGTGCCCGCCGAGCTGAATATCGTCGATGGCCTGCCCAAGACGCGCTCCGGTAAGATCATGCGCCGGCTGCTCAAAGCCCAGGTCCAGGGCCTGCCAATCGGCGATGTGAGTACCCTCGCCGACTGAACCAAAACGGGGGCCGGTGCCGCACCAAGACGACGCCGGCCCCCGCTGCACCGCAACGCAACACCTCTGACTTCCAACTACTGCACGCCGCGCAGCATTATCTCTCCGAACGTTTCCTCCTGTTCCGCCGCGATCTCCTTCTGCTTTATCAGCTCCAGCACGGCCAAAAAGGTAACGATTACTTCCAGGCGGTTCCGGCTACAGGACAGAAGCGCCGAAAAGAGTACAGCGCCGCCCGCAGCGCCGTTCCTGCCCCACTGGCCTCTGATCCGTTCGCGGATCGCCTCCATCTTCTCTGCGACGGTGACCGGGTAGGACCGAACAGAAGGTAGGATGGGGTCGCTGGGCAAGTTGTTCAAGGCCCTTTGCGCCGCGTCCGCCAACTTGTCGATAGTCAGCGCAGACAGATCCAACCTGCGATCCAGTGCCGGCGGGGCAGAACGCGTGCTTGTCCGCAACCCGATTGAAGCGCGCAGCCGCAACTCGTCTGCCCCCTCCCTGAAGCGGCGATAGTCCAGCAGCTGCTGGATCAACTCCTCGCGCTGGCTCTCCCCCTCATCCTCCTCATCTTCCGGGTGGGGCAATAGGCCCCTGCTCTTGATGTAAAGAAGCCGGGCCGCCACCACCAAAAAGTCGGCCAGCGCATCCGGCTCAATCTCCTGCATCGCCTCGATCGCCCGCAGGTACTGGTCCGTGATCGCAACCAGCGACACTTCCGTAATATCCAGTTCCTCACGTTCGATCAAATGGAGCAATAGCCCGATCGGGCCGTCGAAGATCGGGAGACTGACGGGGTAGCCCGCGCCGAGGGGATTGAGGTCCGTTTCCATGCCGCCTACGACTCGAGCAGTGACCGGAATCGTCTCTTATTGTAAGCCAGCTGCAGCAGTCTCTGCGAGGCCGATATCGCATCGGAGTCATCCAGGTGGTCGATCTCTACCCCCGCGTCCACCAGCCGTCTCTCGGCTTCCGCCGTCGATATCGTTCCGGCCCCCACCAGGGTCACATACCGTGCCTCAAGCGCATCTTCCAGGAATGTGCCCGCCACTGGCTTGAACTCGTCAAAATAGTGGCTTGCCTCCGCCACCGTTCTGGTCATCGACTCCTCGGACGGAAAAAGGACGTAATGATACGGAGGAACTCCGCTCTGAACGCGCTCGATCTCTCCGATGAGCGTGTCGCGCCATCTCTTTCCCTCCAACCATTCACTGCCCGGGCAAGGCGTGGAATTGTACGAAAACTCATTGTGGCCCAAAACATCGGTAAGTTGCAACGCAAACTCCTGCAACAACCATGCAATCAGACGCGCCCCGGAGTGTATCTGCTGCGGCGTTGGCGTTGAACCGTTCATAAAGCTGCCGGCGAAAGCAACGCCAATCGCGTATGAGTTGTGCCTGTCGACGTGGTGCGTACGCAGCGCCACCGGCTGAGTCTGCAGGATTTCGCCGTCTGGAGGGATGAAATAATGGTATCCGATACCCGACCAGGCACTCTTCCCCCGGTCAAGGTCTTCGTCAACGTGTGTCTGGGCGATGCGCTCGGGCCCGACGTGGGGTGCCAGCGCCGTATGATGGATCGCTATGTGGGTTATGGCTGCCAGTTGCCGCCGACGGTACTGCATCGTAGGATGTCTGGGCAAAGCATGGCTGATGTCCCGAATCTGAGGCCGGGCTACCCGCTCCCTCTGAAGCGGCTGCTCCCGCGCGTCCGGGACCTCCTTCCGCAACCGCCCACCTTCGCCGCCCAGCGCTTCCATCTGGCTGCTCGTCGACTGCTGGCCATTCGCCCCGGTACCCGCCCTTCCTTCGATTATCGCATCATCCGTCGCTGCCGGATCGTCCCCAGTCCGCACCGCGTTGATCAGGACGTCCTTCCAACGCCGTCCCTGCAGCCACTGCTCTCCGGGAGAGGTGTGGTTGATGAATTCGTTCACCCCGCGTATACTGGCCAGCGTCAACTGCGGGAACTCCTCCATCAGCCAGGCGATCAATTGCCGCCCCGAACTGATCTGATCCGGGGTTGGTATATCATCATTGAACTCCCCGGCGAAGCCGATGTTGATCGCACGCGCAATGTACGGAACTTTGCCGTCAACCGCTTCCAGCAGCGGTTGAGTCTGGTAGATCGCGCCGTTGGAGGCAATGAAGAACTGATAAAGAATCCCCGGCAGGCGACGATGGAACGCCGCTGCAATCGTCTGCAGCGGCGTGATTGGCGGCGCAGCCGTGTGATTGATGACGATAAATTCGACATCGCCCGCCTCTCGCCGGACAAAGCGCTGCGGATCTCGCGGCAGGCGCTCGACCACATCTTCCATCGGCGGTCTCGACGCCGGGATCCTCCCCGGCCCGGGCGCGCCCGGGCTGTCCGTCGATTCGGGAGTCCCCTCTTCCACCTCTTCTGTCGGCGGTGAAAGCGGCGATTCAGTGAGAAAATGGTCGATATTCTCGTTCAGCGCAATCTTCCAGGCAGGGCCGCTTTCGAACGTTCTTCCTGGGCTGGACGTGTCCAGCAGCTCGCACATGCCAACCACGCTCTGTGCTGTCAACTGGAATCGAGACAGCATCCAGGCGCACAACGCCGCGGTCGCCGTTAGCTGCGCCGCCTCCGGCGCAGCTTCGTCGAAGTTGCCTTCCAGGCAGATGTTCACCCCTGTCAGGCTCCAATCCGCCTCATCGTTTACCACGGCCTCAACCGGGGCCACCTGCAATATCTCTCCGGTCTCCAACACAAAGTAATGATATGCAATCCCAGGATAGCCCTGCGCGATATGGGCCTGCGCAACCGTCTCAATCGGCACGCCTGTTGGTGCAGCTGTGTGACATATCACCAGCCTCCGGATCTGGTCGAGTGTGCGCAGTGCGAACGGATTCTCTCCGTGCGGCAGCGCATGAGAGATATCGACAACCTGTGGCCCCTCGAACACAGTAGAAGAACGCGCTTCCGCCCGCACTTGCAATTCAGGTGTCGGTTCCGGCCGCGGCGCCGGTTCAACCGTTACTCTTTCCTGCTCTACAGTCTCAGTTTCGGGCACAGGATCCTTCTCGGCATCAGCCGTCTCGGGCGCCGCGCTCACACTCAACCAGCGGGTAAGAATGTCCGACTGCATGGTCTGGAACCAGTTTTCGCCGCCGCTGATCAGGTCCAGAACTAACGTGTAGTTCCCTGGATGGTCGGGGATAACCATCTGCGCTTCAATGGTGACCGTCTCGCCCGGCGCTACGTCGTCGGGCAGTTCAGTCAGTACGGGACGGCCGTCGGGGAATGGAAGCTCTCGCCGGTTCTGAAAAAAGTGATAACCGAGGGCGACCGGTTGCGGACCCCGCGCCGGCCATGCGATTGTACCGATGTTTCGGATCGTCACCGGGAAGCTGACACGCTGGCCCGGGTAAAGCGGGCTGGGGGGCTTCCCCTTCAGCCACTGCACCCGGTACACCATCCCGCGGCCCATCCGCATCTCTTCGGTAACGTCGACCTCTGCCCGCCCCTCTACTGCCTCTGTCGGCCTGCTCGCCGCCCCCAGGTCCGGCTGGAGCTCCGGTTGGCGTTCAAACTGCGGCCTGACCTTCCGCTCCTTCTGGCCCTGCTCGGCACCTATGTTCCATCGATATTCGTGCCGCAACGCAGCCCGAAAATCTTCTATGACGCCCTCTTTCCCCTTGATGTGCCAGCGGTCCAGTTGCGGCCACCTGTACAACACCAGCGCCTGAATCTTCTGCGCGTTCTGCCGGTTCCAACGATCGATTTCGGCGTAGGCTGCCTGAATCCACCCCCGGTTTACGTTCTCCCAAGGTCCGCCCTGGTCGGTTTCCGTTACGTACACGGGCAAATGGCGCATGTTGACCGGAATCGCATGCATGAAGTCCCGGTATGCTTGGAAGTGACAGTGATGCTTGGAAAAGTCCGGCAGTTTGCTGTTATCCAGTATCAAGGTGGGGTTCGCCCCGTGCGTAAAGGTATGCAACGTGATTCCGTCGCAGCCGTTCGCGCCGCACTGCAGCAAAATGTCCTGAAAATACTTTACCCAGTCGCCGTTCGGATTGCCGGGATACACCGTCTGCGTATTCCACGGCGCTACCGCGCCCACCAACACCTGGTCCTTTTCATGGCCTTCCACCCCGTGAATCGCCTGCCGGCACATACTATAGCAGTTGGCATAGAGTTGGGGCGTGATCAGCTCCTCATCGTCCCTTACTGCCTTTGCTTCCTCCCTGTCGGTCGCGCTAAGCAGTGCGCTGAACCGTTCCGGCAAACTGCGCATTGTCGGGTCACCCGCAGGCGCCTCACCAAAGTGCCTGCGCGTTTCGAGGGCTGACGCCGCACTGGGGCGTCCGATCGCATAGTTCATCTCGTTGCCAATCATCCAGCGGCTGCATCCCTTGCTGGCGGCAACAAAATTAGCGCAGCGACGCGCGAAGTTGGCGTATTCGCTGCTCAGCGGCAGCGTTCCCTGGGGAAAGTAGCCATTGTTCAGGCAAACGATGACGCCCAAACCCTGACGACTTAGTGAACTGTAATCTCTGCCCGTGAGATCGTTCGGATCATGCCCCACAACTTCGCTGAAGACAATCCAGCCCTGCTTTCTGGCCGCGCGCATATGATCTTCGCCGCCAAAGTCATGGATGCCAAAGATGAATTCGCTACTCACAGGTCGCAGAGGTTGTCAGATTCAAAATGGGTGGAGGCCGCTGGCCCATATCTCTCGTGGAATTAATCGTTGCGGTCGTAACATCCCAACCGCTCCATCATTCTTCGTCAGTGTTCTGGTAGACCAACTGATGCCTCGTGCAAACGGGGAAGGTCGGGCACAGTTTCAAAGGCCAAAACATTGTAATACAGGGGAAAAATTTCAGCAAACAACCGCAAAAAAAGTCCGTTTGAGCAGCGCCTCTGAGGGCATCTGCAGCACCCACTTTCGGGCACTCCGCTCAGCGCAATGTCCGCTCCCGGGCCCTGGCCGGCTACCCCTTCTTCATACCCGGGGCGGCCAAGGACGGGGAAATCTGGTGGAATCTTTCTGTGCCTCGTAACCTGGAGGGCCGGATCGTAGCAGAGTCCAGTCTGTACGAGAACAATGCCCACCACAAAGCGGACAAGCCTGTCTCATGCCTGTACCAGGACACGATTGAGCATTCTCAGAAGAGGCCCACGCTGCTCCATTCCGCTCTCGCCGTATTCGCTCAACCCCAGGTATACGCTGCGCCGCGCGCGCCGCAACAGTCCAATCGACAGGCGCCGCAAACTTTCCTGGCGGCTTCGAAACTCCTCCGGGTCACCCCAAATCCTGTCTCGCGGCCAGTTCCTTGACAGTACATAGGGATGGGTCAGCGGCTGGTGAATGCGCTGCCACCAGCCTTCCGCCCCAATGTCGAGCCAGAACTGCACGTCCACCGCCTGGTTCCGCATCAGAAAAGTGTATGCCGGTGCAATCAACACAGCACTGTCCTCAACCGTCCATGCCGGCACATAGAGCGCTCCCAGCGCTCCCCCCTCCACCAGGTCAAGGTAGGCGCGGCCGATCTCGACCTTCCTCGAACTCCCCTCATCAGGTGAACCGGCGGCAACCGGAGATTCCTCCCCCATTCCGAGTCGACTGCCCTGTCCCCCTATCGCCCACCGAAAATCCTGCGCTGAACGCACAAGCCGGTCGGTTATCCGGGCAGCTTCAGCCTGTTCATGGAATCCGAAACCGGGCTGGCTCAGCAGTTCGCCAAAAAGACATGCGAAGAATCGGTCTAGCGGCGAAAATTCACTCTCCGCCCGGTAGTCGGCCAACCATCTGCGCAAGCGCTCATATAGCTCCCCGCTGGCAAACGAGACCCGCCTCTGCACATCTCCCCGCAGACCTGCAAAGTCCCGCAACGCCGCGCCCGCGGCGTCGCGTACATCATATGCGGCCTGGGCCAGCACACTGGCTCGAACAGGATCCAATGGGGCGATGGCGTTTTCCAGGGCCAGCGCAACGTCTGCCCGCGGCGGCCGCCGCTGCCAAATTGGATGCGCGAGCGCAGCCAGGGTTAGCAGCGTCCGCACCGCAGGCTCCGAGTTCAGGGCCCGGCTGGGCCGGTGACTGGTGGCCGGAATCCGTTTCTCCTCCAACCGCGACAGCAGACTGAAACGGAGGGCATCGCTCACGAACGGCGCCAGAACAACGATCTCGTTCGGCTCCACCCCGTCATCCTTGACCAACTTCTCGATCCGGTCAACTGCCCACTCGACCATCTGCGGATAGAACCGGTATGAATGCTCAGGATACACAATTGGGCTGCCGGCCTGCGATTCGTGTTCACCATTCGCGCCTTCCTCCCGGGCGCCACCGGCTGCTTGTCGGTCAACGGCACGGTTGATCCTGCCAATCAAGCGCGAGGACCCGGGCGCCGCGACGAGTGACCGCCGCAGCCGAATGCGCTTCTCCGTGTGGTCAGCCAGACGCACGGCATTCTCCGCGTCCGCCCCCAGAAACGCCCGGTACCCGCCATCCTCATCGACCACGATCAGCGCGCTTTCCAGGTGGGGAAGCCAGCGCCGCACCAACTCCTGCGCCGCGAACGTTTCTTCCTCGGCATTGTCTATGATCAGATGGCGAAACCTGCGAAACAGATGGGTCCTGCACCATTCATTCTCGAGTATAACCCGCAAAAAGACCTGCATCTGCAGGCTGTAATCGACCAGCGACTCCTCCAGACACAGCTGCCGAAACTCCTGACTGATGCGGCGCGCCGTTCGCAAAACATTCAATCGCGCAACCATCTTCTCGCCCGGTGGTACCGTACTCTCCAGACGGCCGTATGCCTCCTCCAGCGTGAAGCCGTGAAGCGCTGCTTTATTGAGATTGTCCAGAACCTGGCTCACGATGCGGCTCCTCTGCAACCGAATCGCATCAAACTCTCCCTGCTGTGCAGCCCTCTCAACGAGGCCGGCCATGTGGTACTGTGTCGTCTCTAAATTGAGGAAAGTCGGCTCACGGCGCGGTTCGGTAAAACCGGCGGCGCGTGCAGCCAGCGGCCAGTATAGCGCCACACTCGAACGGGACAGAGACGCTACCGTTGTCACCTGCACCAGTGCCCCCGCAGGCACGTCAGAACTGCGTAGCGCCTCCTGATAGGGCTGCCCAAGAGTCAGTTGAGGAACCAAAACCAGTATCTGGTCGCCCCGTACCCGCTCCTGGCGCAGAAGCCATAGAACGCGCTCAATTGCAGCCGTCGTTTTACCGGCGCCGAAAGGCCCGCTTAAAAACAGAGTATTGGATTGGAGAATCGAACCGTCCGAATCGAATCCGAACCGGAGCGAGGATGCCGCGGAGTTTTCCATCGTGGCTGGATCTTGGTGTCGCCGAGGAGAGCCTGAGCAGGCGCCCGGTTTACGGAGCGGCTATACACCGCAAGCCCGCGCGGCAAAGTGGAACGTGTTCGCCTCAGTGCGCGCCTCCACGGGGGTTCTCTAGAGCCCCCGTGGAGGCACAAAGCGACTGCCTCAACTTAGTTGGCAGTGTATGGCTCGGCCAGCAGCGCCTGAATCACCGACTCCGAGTATGCGTACTGGCCCTCGCCAATCTTCAGGTAGCGAATCTGTCCGGTCTTGTCGATAAAGTACATCGCCGGCCAGTAACGGTTGTTGTAGGAGCGCCACGTCTTCCAGTCATTATCGATCGCAACAGCGAAATCAATATCCAGCCGCAAAAGGGAATTCTCGACGTTATTCACGTCGCGTTCGTGCCGGAACTCCGGCGTGTGAACGCCGATGATCACAAAACCGTCGTCCGCATACTTCTCGTGCCATTCCCTCAACGAGGGAATTACGTTGACGCAGTTGTATCACCCATAGGTCCAGAACTCGACGAGCACGACGTTGCCCCGAAGGTCCGCCAACTTGAGCGGTTCCGAATTCAGCCATATCTCGTTTAACAGCTCTGGCGCCTCTCCCTGCGGCCGCAACTTGGCCAGAAGCTCCAACTGCTCCGCCGTCGGGCCGGGGGCCATCGCTCCTTCCTGATCCGAAGCTTGCTGGGCCCGTTCCTCCGCGACTCGAGTCTGAATCGCCTCAACCTTTGCGTCCTGATCGCTCTGGGTCCCTTGATCGCCCTGTGTCGGAATGGTCTCCGGCATGACACATCCGGCCAACAGTAACATCCAGAACAACGCCAGCACCGCGAATCGATAACGCTTTCCACCCTGAGGTCGCCAGCAACTCAATCGAACGGCGCATCTGTGACCGAGGTCAGGACGATCTCGCCGTCCGACTTCATTGTCGGTCAATGCCTTCGTACGAGTTTTCACGATCATCTCAGTGTCTAAAATGTGCAAATGGAGGCGCGCACTGCGCGCCTCCATGCTTCACTCTGGGCTTTGCCGCCCCCAATTCCTACATATCGTCCTTCTTCTCCATCGCATCCATGCCGTCGTCCATCATCATGCTGTCCATCATCTCTTCGGCCTCGGCCTGCGTGGGCAGAAGCAACTCGTCGCCGATATCGATGCGATCGCAGTTGTCAAGCTCGTTCGCGCTGCAAATAGCCTTCCAGTAGTTGACGTTGCCGTAGGCTCGGTTTGCGATTGCGCCGAGCGTGTCACCCGCTACAACCGTGTAAGGCGTGTGCCCATCCTCCATCAACATGATGTCGCCCATCATCATGCCGTCGTCCTTCATCATACCATCTTTGTCCGACATCATCTCGTCGTCCTTGTCGGACATCATTTCGTCATCTTTGTCGGACATCATCTCATCGTCCTTGTCCGACATCATCTCGTCCTTCTCACCCATCATGCCATCTTTTTCGC
>JAPPKT010000253.1 GCA_028819675.1 Caldilineaceae bacterium
GTATCGCCATTCTGGCCAATGTCATCGCCAACTATCTTGGCCGCGGAAGACAGCGCATGAACCAGGCCAGGATTCGCCAGCTGGAGGCCGATCTGCAGGCAATGCGATCATCGGCTGAGCAATCAAGGAGGTCGTAAAGTGAAGGGCAAATTTTTCCAACCCGTAGTGTTCAACCTGATTACGATTGTGGCGATGTTGTTCTCACTTTTCCAGCTGGTGGCTGTGGCGAAAAGAGACGAAGTGGCGACGGCAAGGGCCGTTCAGCTTATTGAAGAGTTTGTCGAAGAGGGCGAAATCGAGGACGACGGGCTGGCCCAGCGTCTCGCTGACGAGTCACGCCAGATCGGCCTCTTCGAAGTCTATATTGTGGGCACGTTGCTGCTCGCGATTATGGCCAACTTTGTGGCGAACTATATCGGCAGAGGAAGGCACTATGAGAATACCGGAAGGATTCGTGAACTGGAGGCGGAAATGCGCGGATTGCGAGGGGGTTAGGGCTCGTTGACATTTCGTTCGGGCCGGATCGGTGTAGAAGGAAAGTGCAAGAAAGCGATGAAATGTCGTGCGAGTTTGTCATAGCGAGACGATGTTAGCTCAGGGAGGCCATGGATGCAATTGGCATTTGAGTGGTGAATGGGGTTTAACTCAGATGTTTTGGACGGACGTTGTCCGAATCAGGATTTGCGAGATTTTGAGGGATTATTGGGATGGAAGCCGGGAGGTTGGTGCCTGTTGAAGGGTGCTCTTGCTAGGGACTGATGTGACGGAGAAGCTCAGGCGGGCAGGAGGTCGGACGGGTCGTTTGGGGGGATGGGCTTGGCGCCGAGGGCGATGAGGTGTGCGTTGTGGGGGGAGGGGAGGGTGTAGACGGGTTTGGCGGTGGCGAGGGTCTGCTGGCAGAGGGCTTCGGTTTTGCTGCCCTGTGCGGCGTGGAGGATGAGGATGCGGTAGCCGAGGGCGGCGACGCAGGTGTTGCGGCGGGATGCGGAGGCGGCGGTGGGGCGGCGGAGGCTGTCGGGGAAGATGGAGAGGAGCAGGAGGCGGCCGGCGACGAGGGGGTCGCGCCAGGGGCGGGGGATGCGCATGTTGGCGAGGCCGCGGGCGGGGCAGACTATGACGGATGGCGATGGGGGCGCGATGTGGCTGGGTTGGTGGGCGGGCTGGCGGAGGAGGAGTTCGAGGAACTCTTTTTCGATGGGGGACTGGAAGCCGCCGATGAGGGTGGCGGGGTAGGCGCGTAGGGTGCGGGCCAGGTCGTAGCTTTTGAGGATGAGGTCGCCGGGGCATTGGACAGAGCAGAAAAGGGCGAGGGGTTTGCGGTCGAGGAGGGCGGGGTCGCCGATGAATGACATGGGCGTGTCGGCGGTAGAGTCGGTGCAACGGCGTAGGGCAGGAGGGATGCCGGGCATGCCTTGTTCATGACGTACTATTTGTAACGAAGTCACATCCGGTGAGGGAGCTGGGGCGTTATGTGGCCACGAATTCGATAAAGGACAGGATCGGTATAGTGACTAGCGACTGAGATGACCGGGCAAAAGGAATGGTCTTTGGAGTTAGGAATCTATGCTCTTCTGGGACCTAGCAACTCTACACAGGTATGTGGTCCCTTCGCAGAATTGTAGCAACCAATCGGAACAGTGCGTTTCTTCGGGGGGCGCGTTCTCTGCCCACAACCACCAGAATTGAAAGACACCATCACCGACATTTACGGGTTCCTCCTCGCTCTGCAATTTGCGAATCGATTCCTGAAAAGACCAATTGCTATAGTTGGGTTCATAGCTGCCAACGATGTCAACTGTACAGTCGGACGGCAGATATTTGTCGTTTTCTATCCAAAACAGACCGACAAGAATTCTCTCAATTACGTCCTCGATACGTTCGTCGTCGGGAGCGACAGTCCCGCCGTAATCAGACGGTGGTGAACTGACCCAATTTCCAGACCAAGCCTGATTCCCGATACTGAAGAGTGGATTTGAAAGTTCTCCTGTGTTCGGGTCCTGCAAAGACCGGAAGCCGCTCTCGAGTAACTGCCTCGCTGCGCGGTGTCCCCCGCACTGCTGTGAGAAAAAGAGGTAGTTTCGAAGGTGAGCATCGTTCTCGGTGAATTGTTCGTGGCACTCGAGACAACAATGCACCGTCATGAGATCTGTGGGCCTTGGAGGAGGGAAGATGCTCCTAGGGGGAATGTGATCACGGGTCAAGTCTTTTGAAGAGCGACAGTATACGCAAAGGTTTTTCTTCTGTCGAGTAACCAAATCCTTACCTCCATCAGCGCGGTGATTCATGTCGACTCTGTCCTATGTGGAGAAGGAGCCAACGTGGTCGGCCTATTTTCGATAATGATCCCGTTCAATTAGCTTGCTATAACTCTAATTTGCGATTGCAATATCGCGAAACCGTAGAAACAGGCGAACCGTTTTCCAGTCGTCACAAAGAACTTAGCTATACCTAAACCTTAAGTTGGCAGTCAGCCGGGGGTAAGAGCCTTTGACAGAGCGTTGTTCAAGCCTGCATAACCGGAGGATGCTGGAACTCATCGATCCACTGAAACGACCTTCCAAATGACCATAGTGCAATATATGGGCTGCACTTTGCTTTTGGACGCAGAAGGAGCAGGTCGTAGTTCTAACCCCGTACCCCTCAATAGCACATGAAGTCAGTAGTGGCGCCCCAGCGTCTCATGGTACACTTTTATAAGGGTTATAGTTCAGCTTTCCGGTGAAACGGTTGTATTTACCTAGGACAAGCCAATCACTGCTTGGCCTAGGGAACTCTTGTCTATCTGGCCACAACCGGTGCCCATAAACCTCGCAAGGTGCAGAAGGCAGTATGTACAGATTATATGACCTTGGCTGGAATGACTTCCAGAATTTGTGTCACACCATTTCAAGAGAGATCTTAGGCCAGACCGTGGAGGCTTTTCTCGACTCCAACGACGGTGGCCGAGATGGCGCATTTACGGGCGAATGGAAGGTGAGCGGAAAGGAAGATCTGTATGGCCCTTTCGTCATTCAATGCAAGTTTATCGGTCGTGTCAATCACACACTGAAACCATCTGATCTGTCGGACGAATTCGACAAAGCACAGAAGCTTGTTGAAAGAGGTAGATGTAAGTCGTATTTGCTCATGACCAATGTAGGCGTATCCGGCGCTCAAAACTTAGAGATTATCGAACGCTTCGAGGCTGTGGGGGTGGAAAAAGTTAAGATATATGGTTCAACCTGGATAAATAAACTAATCCGTGAAAATAAACGTCTCCGCATGCTCGTACCTCGTGTCTACGGGCTCGGTGATTTGAGTCAGATTATGGACGAGCGAGCTTACCTGCAGTCGCGATCCATCTTAGATTTTCTGCGATATGACCTCGGCAAAGTTGTAATAACCAAGGCATATCGCAAATCTGCTGAGGCCATAGACAAACACGGCTTCGTTATGCTCATAGGTGAGCCGGCGTCTGGTAAGTCGACCATCGCTTCACTCTTGTCGTTAGCAGAACTCGACGAAGGGGATGTCTCGATTCTCGAGCTAGACCATCCCGATAAACTCACCACACACTGGAATCCAGATGAACCCTCTCAGTTCTTTTTGGTAGACGACGCTTTCGGGATGACACAATATGAAGAGTCCTTAGTAAGTCGCTGGAACTATGTCCTGCCAAGAATGATGCCCATGCTCCAAAGTGGAGCAAAAATCGTAATGACATCGCGAGACTACATTTATAAGCGCGCGCGTAATCGCCTGAAGGAGAGCGCTTTCCCTCTGCTAAACGAAAGCCAGGTGGTAATCGATGTACATGGTCTTTCCATTCAAGAGAAAGAACAAATTCTGTACAACCATATTAAGCTCGGAGAACAGCCTCGCTCCTTTCGGACGAAAATCAAACCCTTTCTTCGAGACGTCGCAAATCATCAGCGATTCATTCCAGAGACAGCTCGGCGCCTTGGCAACCCGATTCTTACGAGAAACTTGCGGATTGACGCTAGTAGCATCAGCCGTTTTGTGGAAAGGCCCGAGCAGTTTCTTCAGAAAATTATTTAGGGCCTTGATATCGATAGTAGGGCAGCGCTCGCGTTAATCTACATACGCAATGGCAGTCTGAAAAGTCCGATTAGTCTACGAGATTTTGAGAAAACAGCCCTTGAGCGTCTAGGCAGCAATATTGGCGGGTGCATTGACGCGCTCCCTGCGCTAGAAGGTAGTCTCACGCGGTTCTTGGCGGAAAGTGGAGAGGCCGTCTGGCAGTTTGTCCATCCAACTGTAGGTGACGCATTCGCCGCCACTCTATCTCAAAATCCTGAGCATATTGAAATCTTTATTCAGGGCAGCGATCCAGAGAGACTCATGAGCGAAATCGCGTGCGGTGAAGTCGATTTAGAGAATGCGGTTGTTGTGCCGAAGTCCTTGTTTCCACAGGTGATAGATAAACTCGATAGTTTGAAGAATAGCAATTCGTCCCGGTCCGCATTCCTTTCGGTTTTCGGAGTAAGAGGCGCACTACACAGCTTTCTTGCCTCTCGTTGTTCCAAAGAATTTATCTCTCTGTACTTAAAACATGACCCAAAACTATATTACGAAATATCCCATCCAGGACTCATGCTCGAAGTCGTACCTGAAGTAGAGCTTGCGATACGCCTTCATGAGTTAAGGTTGTTACCAGATGAACATAGGAAAAAGTTCGTTGAATCAGTCAGTAACTACGCTCTTCAGGGCGAAGACGCTAGCGCTCTAAGTAACGAAGAAATACGGAGTCTATTCACTGAAAGTGAATTGGATGAGTTTAAAGGCAGTCTCCGGGGTGAGCTTCTGCCTCGGCTTGAGGAAGTTCGGACAATGTGGGAGGACACTCATGATTCCTCAAACGACTTGCCCGAAGATTACATGCATTCGCTCTTGGAATTCCTGAATTCTCTATTGGAAGAGTTTGGCGAAGACCAAGACATGGCTGAGCAAATTAGTTATGAAATTGAGTTAACCTACCAGTGGATTGAAGAAAATGAGATAAGCAGAACTGATAGGGAGCCTCGGGTACGAGGACACATCGAAGAAATAGTGGGACCCGATAGCAAGCGAAGCATTTTCGACGATATCGACGCAGACGTACAATCGGAAACCGAATGATGGCATCCATCGACCAAAGGGGATGCGCCGGCCGACCAGTAGACACGAAGAAACACCACAATGAGCGTCCGCATCGCCTTCTGTCAATTGCGTGAGGTAATCGGTCTAAGTAGCGGTGATAGGGCTGGCAATTAAAGGTTTGGAAATTGAACATGGCCTCTGCAACCGGGCTGCCATCCCGACGTTCAAGGGAAATCATGTGCATTTCGCACGAAGTGATATATCACAATTGCCTCTCCCTCTAGCGTATCCGTTTCCGCGGCAGCGATAGGCCTTTCGGCGCCGGTGCGCAACTAGCTTTCCTCACGAAGTCTCACTCCCCTTACCGTACTTAATATCGTAGTTGATGATGAAATCCAGCTCTTCTTGTGAAAAGCAATATCCCTGGCTTAACTTTGAATCAGTCTCCGTGAAGGCCTGGGAAGCGCTGTCAGATTCCGATTGCGGGGCGGGGAACATAGCTTTTACTTCCGCTGGGATTCCCTTCTCTCCGGCATACTTATTGATTGCCAGTATTCGCTGAACATAATCGAAGATATCTAGAGCTTCATCTTGAGTTTTGGATAAGCCATTCATGATCAAGAGATCGGCTCTCCTCGTTATTCTAAAAGCTCCTCGATAGTTGTAGTTCCCAACAAATCGTCCGGCGTTCTTCTTGAATACTAACCACTTGTTTCGTTCGATATGGAGGATTCTGCCGAGCCTCGCAAGTAGAACATAATGTTCTGGAGGCAGATACTCCAATACAGAGAGATAATCACGGACTAGGTGTCCGGTTACATCGAATCCATCGCCTCGCGCAAGCCAGTACCAAAAAAAGAATTCCCCTGCTGTAGCAGCCAGTGCACCATACCTATCTGCGCTACCCAACAATTTCATGTGACTTATCTTCGAGGAAGTAACTTCGGCCAGAGAGATGGCGTCTAGGTTTGGAGGGTCTTCAAGGAAAACGGAAACGAAATTCCGAGCAGTTTGCGAAAACCCCAATGTGTGTGTCTCCTTGCCTAAGCCAATGACTTTTCTGAACTTCATTTGACTTGAAACGAGAATCGCATTCAACGCGGCTTCTTGATAACTACTAGAAATCTTGGGTAGTCCCGAAGCACCGATATCTAGGTCTTTTCCTATCGAAACGTACGACAGATTTGGTAAGAGATGTTTTCGACGAACGGCGCGCCATCGATACATAGGGGCGACAAACGTCTCGGATGGACCGCGGCTGCCAATCCAGATCGTGCATCGTTGGCTGACACCTGCAAACAGTGCTGCTGGGATATTATCGTACGACGAAAACCAAGCCCCTCCCCAGTCGCACAGCTCTTGACGAACAATTTTGAAGGCACCACTAAAGGTAATGGATAGAGGAATAATCATCCCAGATCGTCCGCCGCGTTTCGTGATTTCCAGAGACTTCAGCAGAATATGACCGTATATGTCGGGAATTTTCGTGTCTGACGGTCCCAGTATTCCGTACGGGATTTTCTTCTTCGAAACATACGGCGGATTGCCGATGATTACATCGAAACCGCCGTTGTGCATGATGCCATAAAACTCGACGAACCAGTGGAAGGGCTGGTGTAAGGTTAGCCACTGCTCGTAGGCTTCTTCATCGCCCTCTTTGACTCCGTACTCGCCGGTGGCCAGATAGCGGTCCAATTCCCCGCGCAGGGCGTCCAGTCGTTCGCGCAGGTCGAGCTTGGCATCGGCAAAGTCGGCGGCGTCCATGCCGTAGTCGGTCTGCATGGCGCGAAAACGGCGAAAGGCTAGGTCGGTAAGTTCGGCGCCCTCCTCAATGTCGGGGAGAGCGAGTTCCTTGATCCAGTCGCCCTGGATGGCGCGTTTGACTTCCTCGAGGGAGGCGAAGCCGACGAGTGTGTTGCCAGCGCGCACGTTGAAGTCGATGTCGGGGAGGGGCTCGATCTGGTCGTACGTCTCGAGCTGGGCGACGAGTTTGAGGAAGAGGCGAAGCTTGCAGATTTCTACAGCCTCTTCCATGATGTCGACGCCGTAGAGGTTATTGATAACGATCGACTTTAGGATGTAGTAGAGTTCGCTGGCGTGCTCTGCAACGTAGTCCAGAACCTTGCGGAAGTCGCTCAACGCCTGAGGGCTCCGGGGGCGCTGCGAATGTTCAAGGTCATCGAGAAAACCGGCCATGGATTCAAGGCAGGTTGAGTAGAGGGGTTGGAGGATGTTGAGGGCGGCGAAGAGGAAGGCGCCGGAGCCGCAGGTGGGGTCGAGAACGGAAACGTCCACGATGGCTTTCCAGAAGGCGCGCACCAGCTCTGGCCCTTCGCTATTGGCTATTACGTCCAAGGCGAACTTTTCAATGTTGAGGTTGTAGGTGATGAGGTCGTTGATCGATGTGACCTCGCCGGCCTCCAGCTTGGCATAGATCTCTTCGTAACGGCGGCGGCGGGCGACATGCTCGCGCCAAGTCTCGGTGGGAAGGGCAAATGCATCCGGGGCGGGTTCGTTCCAGCCGCCGCGTTGGGCGACGTTGTCGAGGCCGGCGGCGATGTCTTCGGGCAACTCCTGCTTGGCGTCCACTACCACGTTGTTGTGGATGTCGTAGGTGATGCCATGACGGACGGCTTCGTAAAAGTAACCGTCGGGGTCCTCCTGCAGCAGCCGCCATACGCCGCCGCCTGGTCGGAAGGCGATCGGGCACTCTTTCTGCGCCCGGTCAAAGAGGAAGGGGATGATGGTGTTTCGGCTGATGTAGCCGGTGATGTCCTCCTTGGTATAGTAGGCCCCCATCTGTTTCTGGTTGATGTACTTTTCGAAGATGTAGCCGAGCACGTCAGGGTTGATCTCGTTGTCGTTGCGCAGAGGGCGATCGTCGAGATGCCACTGGTAGGCGTCGAAAAAGGTGAAGATCCGTTCGAAGGCTTCGTCGGGAATATCGATGTTCGGATGGTCGCGTTCAAGAACATGCTCTTCGAACAGGCCGCCGTTTAAGAAGGGGACTTCCCCAAGCAGATTTCTAAGTTCCGAGTCGCGATCGGCCTCGGGTTTACCCAGCCCCTCGTGGAACAGCTTTAGAAGAAAGTGGTGGTAGAAGCTTGCGAACCGGTCGGTGCCGTGCTGGCTGCGCACAGTCTGGAGGCGGTCTCGCAGGTAGTCAGAATTTCCGTCGAGGAAGCCCTGTTTCTGGATGAAGTAGATGAACATCATACGGTTGAGCATCAGCGAGGCGTACCATTCGCGGTCAGCTACTTTCTCTATGCCCTCAATGAAGCCGAGAAAGTCCTGATGCTCGTTCTTGAAACGATCATAGAATTTCTTGGTTACCTTCTCGACGTCGAAGGCAGCGAGCACGTGGCCGGTGACGTCCACGATCGAGAGGTCGGCCTCGTCTTCGAGCGTGAAAACAATTCTCTCCAGCTTCTGGATGAGAGGTTTTCCGCTCTGGTCGGACCGGTAGATATGCGTGCGGGGCCGGTCCGGTTTGCCCGGTTCGCGTTTAACCCACAGCCAGTACAACGTGCGACGGTCGTCGGCAGCGAAGATGATGATGTGTTCGCGCACCTGCTTGGCGACCCTTCGCTCGATCTGCTGGCGCGTGGGATGGTCGGGAACCTCTTCGCCAGGTTGGGCGAGACACTGGTAGGCGACCATGCCGCGCTTGTGGGCAATTGCCTGGAGGGAATAGGCGTGATCTTTCACTGTAACTTCGGTGTCGCTGCCGCCGTGGTCCCAGCCAAGCTCCTGGGTAAAGAGGGAGCGCAGGTCGAAGTTATCCAGGTGTTGTTTGACGCTGTCGCGATCGAGGGCAGTGGGCATGGTCAATCTTCCTCCGGTCCGATGAGGCCAAGTGAACAGATGATACGGGGTTCGCGGCGCTCCTGTTCGCCGTGAACGATGCATAGGCGGTCGTCCTCGCGCATTTCGATGACGAGGCCGGCGAGGTCCTCGTCGGCGATACCGCTGCGCAGCTGGCGGTTCAGGGTATCAGTGGCAGTCTGGCGCAGGGGATGGCGGTAGATGTCGTCAATGGCGCGGCGGAGGGGATCCGAGTCGAAGATTGTTCCTTTGACTTTTTCGGCGTGGTTTTTCAATCGTTCATAGGTACGGAAACGGGCGCCGGAGGGGCGGCCCAGTTGTCCGCCTACCTGTTTGTCATGGCTGGCGGCGCTCTGCGCGGCTTGGCGGATGAGCGCGTGGTGCGTTTCATGGCGGGGCAGGGCGGGCGTGTCAGGTTGGCATTGGGCGGCGCGCAGGATTTCGAACTGGCTCTCGGTTACGCTACGGCCTTCGCGGTCGAGCCAGACGAGGGCATCGTTGTCCTGGGCGGTGCGCAGGTAGACGAGCGCGCCGTCGGGCTGCGGGGGTGCGGTCTGGTTGGCCTTTGAAGAATGAACGACGGCGGGCATCTCTTCGATCGCCTTCTTGAGGGCGGGCTTGCCGTCGGTGGCGTTGTTCCAGATCTGGTAGGCGAAAGAGGCGAGATCGACCTCTGCGTCGTCGTCGCCGTCGAGGATACCGGCCTGTTCGTTGTAAAGGTCGTGGACGGCGCGGGTATCTTCGTCCTCAAAAAAGGCTTCGTCGGTGCCAACGACCTCGGCGTTTTCGTTAAGCCGCGTACGTACGCGGGCACGGAGGCGGATAAGGCGTTCGATGCCTTCGGCGGGGAGGAAGGAGTAGCAGAGGATATCGCGCGCCTGCTGGCCGATGCGATCGACGCGGCCGGCACGTTGGATGAGGCGGATGATGGCCCAGGGCAGGTCATAGTTGACAACGATGGCACAGTCCTGGAGGTTCTGGCCTTCGCTGAGCACGTCGGTGGAGATGAGTACGCGCAACTCCTGCTCGGGCGAAACCTGGGCACGCTTGCCGTTGGCAACGGGGCTGAAGCGCCAAGCAAGTTGCGTGGGATCGGTTGAGCTGCCGGTCACGGCGACCAGTTGCTCAATACCGGCGGACTTGAGTTGCTCTTCAAGATATTGGACGGTATCAGCGAACTGGGTGAAGACGAGAACCTTTTCGCCGGAGTGGGCTTCGACAAGAATCTGCCGCAGCGCAGCAAGTTTGGCGTCCTGGACCGGGTCCCACTGGCCGAACCTTACGAGGATGGTGCGCAGGGAACTGGCGTCGGAGAGCAGATGTTGGTACAGGTCCTCGACGAAGAGATGGGGGCTGAGCCAACGGAAGCGGCGTCGGTAGCGTGATGCGAAATTGTCGTACACCTGGGCGGCGCGCTGGCGGAAATCGGCTTCGGTGCGCAGGAAGGGGAATGCGTCCGGCTCTGCCTGGGTGTCGTCCTCTTCCTGGTCGAAGATATCGCTGACGGCGGCGTCGGCGTCCTCATC
Source organism: Caldilineaceae bacterium (assembly GCA_028819675.1). The sequence goes on from JAPPKT010000253.1 coordinate 10,431, forward strand.
GTAGGACTGGGTATCCAACATGCCGGCGTCGGTGGTGCCGATGGGAAGGGGCTGGCCGGTCTCGATGGCATGAAGGAAGACGAAATTACGCAGGATGTGGCGCTCGAGCGAGAGCAGAAAGGCATGGCCGCTGCTCTCCATGCGTTTGAGCAGGTTGGTGCGGCAGAAGCCCATGAGACGCTTGCCGGCGCGGGAGAGGTCGTCCAGAACCTGGGTTTCGGTTTGCGTCGGCGGTACACCGGGCGCGGCTGCGACGTAGTTGCCGAGGCCGTAGCGGGGCAGTTCGAGGGCATTAATGTCGGCGACCACGTCATCGGCGAAGAGACGCGCGTACTGCTCATCGATCTCGAAAGAGGCAGTGCAGGGCACGCGCACGGGAAAGTAGGAGGGGGTGCCGTCCTCGAAGGTGAGATATTTGCGCCCGTCGACCGGGTCGGTCTGGGCGTAGTTCTGCTGGATAAAGCTGCGGGTGCGGCGGACGAGGTAGAGGCGCATCAGCTCGCGCCAATCGTCGGCGTGCTCGGACTGTTCGAAGGCGGCGAGTGAGCGGAGCGGGGCCTGGTGGCGGCGGATGAATTCGGTCTCGCCGATGTCAGCCAGCAGGCGATCCGGGCGAATGCCGAGGTCCTCTTCTTCCGGCACGAAGAGGCGAAGCTGGCTGGAGAGGTCCTGATAAGTCTTGTTGTAGGGCGTGGCGGAGAGGAGGATGCATCTGCAGTCGTTCTCGCGGATGTACTCGTGAATGGCGCGGTAGGTACGGCCTTCGCGGTTGCGCAGGTTGTGGCTTTCGTCGATGACGAGGAGACGGTAGCGGCGCATGTCGGGCAGTTCGCGGATGGCGCGGCTTATGGAGAGCACGCGGGCGCGCAGGCGGTACTGGTCGCGGTAGTTTTCCCACATGGGGACAAGGTTTTTGGGGCAGATGATGAGTGTTTCGAGGCCCTGGTCGTCCTCAAATATGCGGGCGAGGGCGGTGGCCATCAGGGTTTTACCGAGTCCGACGACATCGCCGATGAGGACGCCGCCGCGCTTGTTGAGGTGATGGGCGGCGATCTTGACGGCGGCGGTCTGGAAGTCGAGCAGTGTATTGCCGAAGTCGGAGGGGATGCGGAAATCGGTAAGGCCGGCGCGCGCCTCCTGGGAGAGATGGTAAGCGATTTTGACGTAGATGTGGTACGGGTCAATCAGTTTTTCGCGCGCCCAGCTTTCGTCGATGATAGCCGCGAGTTCCTTGGAGATATCGATGCACCAGCGGTCGTTCCAGCGCTTTTCGAACCAGCCGTCGAGCTTTTTGCAGGCGTCAAGGTCGAGGACGTCTACGTTCAGTTCGCCCTGTTTAGAGAGGCCGGCCTGGGTCAGGTTGCTGCTGCCCAGGTAGCCGACGATGGGATTGATGGAATCGTCGCGGTGCAGCAAGTAGAGCTTGGCATGGAGCGGGTGGGCGAGGAAGAGTTTGACGACGACCTTGCCCGCCTTGAGTTGCTTTGACAGCCGGCGCAGGCCGGCCTCATCCCGATTCGTGGGGGCGCCGAAGGTGAGCTGTTCGCGAAATTCTTCGGCCAGTCTGTTCTTCAGGCGCAGAGCAGCCTGGTTGTCGAGCTGGTCTTCAGCCGGGGCTAGGCTGCGGGCGCGGCGCAGTACTTCGTGGGGCAGGTTCTGCATGCCGACGAGGAGGCGGCAGCAGTTGCCTTCGCCGCCCGGCCAATCTTCGATGTGCTTGTCGATAGAGCGCCAGCCGCGCAGGTTGAAGTAGCCGACGCAGAAGTCGGCGCGGTGGGCGTGTTGGAGGGTCTCGGTCAGGGCGTCGCGGAGGTCGTTGTCTATGTTGTCGAAGATGCGGGGCATCGGGGGTATTGTTCCTCTTTTGGCGGGCAGAGCAGTTGGGCTGAGCGCTTTGTTACGGATGTGGTATCGGGTTATACAGGCAATAATTGTCGCACAGGAACGGCGATTTTGCCAGCGGAATGAGGGTGGGCGCGCGTGGGCAGGCACAAGGGGTGCCCCTACGGGGAGCGGTTCGGGGGTTGGCGGAAGTGGCGACGGGGCGACGCGAGGGCACCCACAAGGGGTGCCCCTACGGGGAGCGCGGGAGGTTGGTCGCGTTTTTGGGGATGCGGGTCTGGGCACACACGAGGGGGGCCCAGACGGGGGGATGTGGCGCGGTGTGTGTTGGGCGCGGCTGGGCGTTGCGTTGTCTGCGCTGGATCACATTCGGAACGAGGCACCAGGTGGGGGATGCACAGGTCGCAGCGGGTCGACAAGGTCATATTGCCACACACTGGCTGCGGCGGGGGGTT
>JAPPKT010000326.1 GCA_028819675.1 Caldilineaceae bacterium
TGATTCGGGCCGTCCCGGTACATCCCGAGCAGTTCTTCTATAAGCAGAGCTAGAATCAAAGATTAGCAGTAGGCCGGCGGCCAGTTTCCTACTTGACCGCCGGCCTTCAGATACGTTCCCAGTAAACTGTTCGTCACTGCACTGTCATGCGCGAATACATCCTGCGTCGCGTCCTGCAACTGATTCCGACGCTCATCCTTATTTCTATTGTCAGCTTTACGATCATCCAGCTCCCGCCGGGTGATTACGTGACCACCTATGTGGCCAACTTGGCAGCGGCCGGCGAGGAACTGAGCGAAGAGGAAATCATGGCGCTGGAGGCCCACTACGGCCTGAACCAGCCCGGCTACATTCAGTACATCAAGTGGATCACGAACTTCGTGCAAGGGGATATGGGGCTCTCATTTTATTGGGATCGCCCCGTCAACAGGCTCATAGGCGAGCGGCTGATGTTGACAATGATCATGTCATTCTTCACACTCCTCTTCGTCTACGCCATGGCCATCCCCATCGGCATCTATTCCGCCGTGCGGCAATACAGCCTCGCCGACTATGTGTTTACCTTCATAGGCTTCATTGGTCTTGCGACGCCGAACTTCCTTCTTGCACTCATCTTTATGTACATAGGCATCAAAGCCTTCGGCGCCAGTGCCGGCGGCCTCTTCTCCACCGAGTTTCTCGACGCGCCCTGGAGCGTTGCCAGGGTCTGGGACATGCTCAAGCACATGTGGTTGCCGGTCGTGATTGTCGGCACCGCCGGCACCGCGGGGACCATCCGCGTGATGCGCGCGACGACACTGGATGAACTTGGCCGCCCCTACGTCGAGACCGCGCGGTCCAAAGGCCTGCGCGAAGGTCCGCTCACCATGAAGTACCCTGTGCGCGTCGCCCTCAACCCGATCTTGAGCACCGTCGGCTGGCGGCTTCCCGAAATTGTCTCCGGCACCGTACTCGTTGCGCTCGTGTTGAACCTGCCCACGACCGGACCGCTGCTCTGGCGTGCTCTGATGTCGCAAGACCTTTACTTGGCTGCCAGCATGATCATGATACTGAGCACGCTCACCCTGATCGGCACTCTGATCTCGGACATCCTTCTGGCATGGGTCGATCCGCGTATTCGCTACGGGGAGCGAGGTACGACATGACCACTTCTGCCGCGCCCGAGTCGGCATCCTCACCCTACGAAAGTGGAAACCTGTCCGATCTCCTGGAGGCCGAAGGCACGATTGGCGAATCCAGAACCCAGTTCCTAACGCCGCGACAGCTGATGCTGCTCCGCTTCAAGCGCAATAAACTGGCTGTAATTTCTTTCTGGTTTCTCGCCCTTCTCTATCTTTCAGCGCTGTTTGCCCCGGTCATCTCGCCATACGACAAAACGCACCGTTTCAACAAGCATCTATATCTTCCTCCCAGAGAGATTCATATTTTTTCTGAGGACGGAGGCCTGAAGCGTCCCTTCGTCTACGCGGTCAAAATTGAGACAAACAAGGAGACTTTTACACGCGATTTTGTCGAAGACCGCAGCCAGCAGTATCCCGTCCAGTTCTTTGTGAAAGGGGACCCCTACAAGCTCTGGGGCCTCTTCAGGATGGACTGGCATCTCTTCGGTGTCGAAAACGCCGAAGAGGTCGGCCCCATCTTTCTACTGGGGGGAGACAAGTTCGGCCGGGATATCCTGGGCCGCGCCCTGTACGGAGGACGCATTTCCTTGACTATAGGTCTCGTGGGGGTCACCATCAGCCTCATCATTGGCCTGCTCCTGGGGGGCCTGTCGGGGCTCTACGGGGGCGTCGTTGACAACCTCATCCAGCGGCTGATCGAGTTCATTCGATCTATCCCAACGATTCCCCTGTGGATGGGATTGGCCGCAGCTCTGCCTGCCGACTGGCCCCAAATCCGAATCTATTTCGGCATCACCATCATCCTTTCATTGCTCGCCTGGACAACACTGGCGCGCGTTGTGAGGGGGAAGTTCCTCTCCCTCCGCAATGAAGACTTCGTCCTCGCCGCCCAGTCTGCCGGCGCCAACCAGTGGTACCTGATCTGGCAGCACCTCGTACCCTCCTTCATGAGCTACGTGCTCGTGGACATTACCCTGGCCATTCCCGGCATGATTATCGGAGAAACCGCACTGAGCTTTCTAGGGCTGGGACTGGTATCGCCGACTGTCAGTTGGGGTGTGATGCTGAAAGACGCGCAGCAAGTCGTCGAGATTGCGATTCATCCGTGGATCCTGTGGCCCGCCATGTTCGTAGTCGTCACCGTGCTGGCCCTGAACTTCATCGGTGACGGCCTGCGCGACGCTGCGGACCCGTACGCTGACCTGTAACTGCCAACTTCTGAGGCGCAGCCCTTCTTTAGCTTGGTTAGAGGTCTTACGCCGTTCGTTTGTCCCTGAACTTCCTATGGACAACCTGCTCGAAGTCAAGAACCTGCAGACGCACTTCTTTATGGCCGAAGGGGTCGCCAAGGCCGTCGACAGCACGACCTTTTCCATACGCCGCGGGCAGGTCCTGGGCGTCGTCGGCGAGAGTGGCTGCGGCAAGAGCGTCACCGCCCGCTCGATCATGCGTATGGTGAGGCCGCCCGGCCATACAGTGGATGGCGAAATCCTATACTCGCGAGACGACCAGAACGGGCAGGACATGACTCTGGACCTGCTTCAACTTCCCGCCACGGGCACGGAGATGCGCGCGATTCGCGGCGGGGAGATCGCCATGATCTTCCAGGAACCGCGCGCCTCGCTCAGTCCGGTCCATCGCATCGGCGACCAGATATCTGAAAACATCCTTTTGCACCAGTCCGTAGCTCAGGCCGAAGCCGAAGACATCGCCGTCGAAATGTTGCGGCAAGTGCATATTCCGTTGGCCGAGCAGCGGATGGGCGCCTTCGCCCACCAGCTGAGCGGCGGTATGTGCCAGCGTGTCATGATTGCAATGGCCCTTTCTTGCCACCCTAGTCTCCTTATCGCCGACGAACCAACCACGGCCTTGGACGTGACCACCGAAGCCCAGATCCTGGAGCTCATGCAAGGGCTGCAGGCCGATCTGAATATGGCTATCATGTTCATCACCCACGACTTGGGCGTCGTCGCCGATATGGCCGACGAGGTCGCGGTAATGTACCTGGGCAAGATCGTTGAACAGGGCGCAGCCGCCGACATTTTCCGCGACCCCAAGCACCCCTACACGATCGCACTTCTGGAGTCGCTGCCGCGCATGGACCAGCGGCGGGAGTGGCTGCAAACGATCCGCGGCGTAGTGCCTGACCCCTACATTACGCTCAAAGGCTGTCCATTCCATCCGCGTTGCGCCGACTTCATGCCCGGTGTTTGCGACGAAATCTTGCCCCAGCCAATAACCTTGGAAGACAACCGCGAGGTGCGTTGCCTCCTCTATACGGAACACGCACATCAGGAAAGCGCCCCAGTCGCAGAGGACACAAGCCATCAATAGCGATTTTGACAGCTATTCACTCCTGGAAGTAAACGGGCTGAAAAAACACTTTCCAATCACAGCCGGACTTTTCTCCAAGGTCGTCAGCCACATCAAGGCCGTGGATGGCGTCGACTTTGCTCTGCAAAAGGGCGAGACGCTGGGTCTGGTCGGCGAGAGTGGCTGCGGCAAGACCACAGTGGGTCGCCTGATCATGCGCCTGTACGAGCCGACAGCTGGCAACATTCAGTTTCGTCCTCAAGGCGAAGAGGGTGAGGATTACAACCTGGCCACACTGGACGACGCCGCACTCCGCCCCGTGCGCTCCCACTTGCAGATGATCTTCCAGGACCCGTATACATCGCTGAATCCCCGCAAAACCCTCCTCGACATTATCGGCGAGCCTCTCCGCCTGAACGGTATGAGAAAAGGGTCCGAGCTCGAGGACCGCGTGGTGGAGATGCTGCGCCTCGTAGGTCTGCGCCCGGAATACATCACCCGCTACCCCCACGCATTCAGCGGCGGACAGCGCCAGCGCATCGGCATCGCCCGCGCCCTCATCCTCAATCCCACCCTCGTCATCGCCGATGAGCCGGTCTCCGCACTCGACGTCTCCGTGCAGGCGCAGATACTCAACCTCCTCAAATTCCTCCAGCGCGAACTGGACCTGACCTACCTGTTCATCGCCCATGACCTCGGCGTCGTCAAGCACATCAGCGACCGCGTGGCCGTCATGTACGTCGGCAAGCTGGTAGAGCTGGCAGATGCTGACGACCTGTATCGGCAGCCGCTCCATCCCTACACCGAAGCTTTACTCTCCGCAGTGCACGTCGCGGGCCCGGCCCACAGCCGGCAGGAGCGTATCGTCCTCGAGGGAGAGGTAGCCGACCCCTCCAACCCGCCCTCCGGCTGCTACTTCCACCCCCGCTGCCGCTACGCCCAGGACCAATGTCACCAGGAAACGCCAGAACTGCGAAACCTGACTGGCGAGAGATACGTTGCCTGCCACTTCGCCGAAGAGCTTGACCTGGCGGGCGCCGGCACCACATAGACCCAACTGAATTCAAATGAGGAGAATGCGCTGATGACCATGCGCCCCATCACTTCCGGGCCCAAGCATCACTGGTTCGGTTACTATGACAAGCTGCAGTTCGACCCCTCCAGCCGCTACGTACTCGGGATGGAAGTCGATTTCGAGCATCGCTCGCCGAACGCAGAGGATCTGATAGGCATCGGTATGATTGATCTTGCCGACGGCAACCGCTGGATTGAGTTGGGCGAGACCAGGGCCTGGTGCTGGCAACAGGGCTGTATGCTTCAATGGATCCCCGGCTCGGACCGCGAAGTTGTCTGGAACGACCGAGTGGACGGCCGCTTCGTTTGCCACATTTTAGACGTCCATTCGGGCAAGAAGCGCACGGTCGGATACCCAATATATACCGTCTCTCCCGACGGCCGCACCGCCATCGGCGCCGACTTCCGCCGCATCAACCACATGCGGCCCGGCTACGGCTACGCCGGCATCCCCGACCCCAACTTCGACCAGCTGGCGCCCGATGACGTAGGCATCCACCGTGTTGACCTTGAGACGGGCGACGCGTCGCTCATCATCTCCATCGCCCAGGTCGCCGCCATCCCTTATCCCCACAAGGACATCAGCGGCGCCAGACACTACTTCAATCACCTGCTCTACAATACCGATGGCTCACGCTTCATCTTCCTCCACCGCTGGCGCTTCGGCGATGCCGGTTTCGCAACGCGTATGATGACGGCCGCGACTGACGGCTCCGACATCTACCCTGTCGACCAGTACGGGCACACATCCCACTTCATCTGGCGCGACCCCGAACAGATCCTGGCGTGGGCCAGGCACCCTTCCAACGGCGACGCCTTCTACATTTATCGTGACGGCACGCAGGACGTGGAGGTGATCGGCAAAGGCGTGATGAAGCTGAACGGGCACTGCACCTATCTTGCCGACACAAACTGGATTCTCAACGACACCTATCCCGTGCCCAGGGGTGACGGCCGGGTTCAGGAGCTGTATCTATACAATGTGGAGAGTGGCGAGAGGACAGAGCTGGGAGAATACACTTCATACCCGGAATACACGGGCGAGTGGCGCTGCGACCTGCATCCGCGCTCCAGCCCGGACGGCAGACTGATCACCGTCGATTCAGTGCACGGAGGCAACGGTCGGCAAATCTATCTGATGGATATCTCAGCACACCAGGGCGCTTAGGAGAATTCGGAGAAGAGGGCTCTGATGTCAGGGCCCGAGTTAAGACAGGGGTGAGCTAATTCCAGGAGTAAGAGCCCTTTTCGTCCTGGGGAATCGAAGCGAAGCTTTGCATTGCCTGCCGTCTTTCCGGCGTCAGTCCGGCGCGGCTGGCAATTTCCTCTGCCAGCTCAGGGATGAAGGGAAGGTCCTCCCGAAACAGTACGGTTGAGTCTTCCGGAGTGTAATGAACTTGCAGGTCGACGTCCTCCTGGCTCGCCTCCCTTCTGCGCACGACCACGTCCAGGCGTGTCATGTGCCCCCACTCCCATTTGCGCGAGATCGCCCAGAAGCGTAACGGGCTCCTGATCACGAGCCCTTCATCCGAGACTTCGTATACGGTGCCGATATCGATGACGTGCCCGTAAAGGAGAAGCGCCCCCCAGATCAGGAAAGTCCAGGCAATGGCCTCCACGAAGAAGAGCCGGTCGATTCCCATTGTGAATGTCAAAGTACCCGCAATGAGCAGGGCGGCCGCCGACACCATCGACTTCGGTCGGCCTCGGAATCTCACCGCTTCTCGGACGTCTTCTGCTTGAAGGGAATCAGCCATAGGACCATTCTGCCTTGAAAGGAATGAGTTGAAAGAGCTTCCACACAACCGCAGGCGTTCGTTTCCCCTTTGCCCGGCGGGCTGCATCAAATGGACTGGGAATAGTATAGACCGAAGGGAGGAGCGAACAAAATCTGGCGGCCATCTACGTACTGAAAATAACCTCGTGCCATCCCGATATCTTCTTGCGCGCTTCCAGCTTCAGATTGCTCAGTCGGTTACCAGCCGGTATCCCCTGCCTCGAACCGTGGTGATGTAAACAGGCTCTGACGGGTCCGGCTCCACCTTCTGGCGCAGCCGGCTGACCAGCTTCTCGATGCGGGCATCGTCCACATTCAGCATGTGTTCGTCACCCCAAACGCCTTCGACAATCTGGAATTTATCTACAATGCTGTTGCTCATAATGTAGAGTAGCTTCATCAACCGAAATTCAAGCTGCGTGAGGTCGATCGGACGGCCGCCTACGGTCACCTCCCCGCTCTCTTCGTCTAGACGGAGCCCTTCCCCCAACGTCGCCGCAGTCTGGTGTGCCAAAACATACTCGGCGAATAGACGGCAAAACGCGCGCAGCTCCTCCCGCTCCTGTACCAGGACGTGGTGCTTCATCAGCTGCAACATCGGGCCATCGTCAGGCTCCTGCCCGGAGAACAGAAGGCGCAATGCCACCTGCTGCTCTGTCGTGCAGCTCTTCCATATCTTCTCGCCTTCGCTCTGCAGAGTCAGATCGCCGCGCAGCTGCTCTATCTGACCCCTAAGAAACGCGAAGCGATTCTGCCCGCCCTCACTGTCCCGATCTAACGCCGCCTCCGCACGCGCCAGAATTCGGCTGACCCCGGTCAGATAGCCCGGATGCCCACCCGTCCACTGGTAGACAAAGTCGATATCTTCCTCAAAAGGGACGACGCCATTCTGCGCGCCGAAACGACGCAGGTATCGTTCCACGTCATGTCGGGGAAGGGGTGCAAGGTGCCACGGATGGTGGGCAAATAGCTCGCGAAATTCGCCGCTGTGATCGCCGGGTCGCAGAGTCGCCAGTGGCCGTACCGTTGCTGTAACAAATACTAGCCGGTTGCCGTAACGGTCCTTCTTGGCTCTCAGGTTGAGAAACACACGCGTGTCGATCCGCTGAAACGGCTCGTCAAATTCGTCGAAAAGCAGGATCAGTTTGTACTCATCCTTATGCAGCGCGGCGGTCAACCCGTTGCTGAAACTCAGAGGAACCTGAAAAACATTTGCGGGGGCAATCAGGGCCTCGTAGGCCTCCTGCAGTTCCCGGCTTTCTGCCAGGACAGGGCTGCTCTCCTGCAGACATCTCAGCACCAATTCATAGAACCCCTGCTCCGTCATATCCAGCATGCGGTTACAGTCAATGTAAACCGGTAGAATCGCACCGCCTTCTTCGCCCAGATTTTGCAGCCAGACATCGGCGTGTGCCAGTACTCGCATTAGCGAAGACTTGCCCACATTGCTGAAGCCCGTTACCTCGACACAGTGGGAGTTGCTGAGCAACTGAATGATGGGCCCCACGTCGGTCTGCCTCATATCGCTTACTTCGGACTGGCGCAGAGTCGTTGCCATAGGCCCCTCCGAACCACAGCCATTCGTATCTTGAATCGCTACTGAGATTCTGTTTCCCACATTTTCGACAACTTGCCCTGACTCGTCAAACAGTGGCAAATTCGGTACCGTCTTCCAGGAGAATGTCCGCCGTCAGTACCTCTAGGGCCGCTTCTGGCGTGGTTTGGCCCACACTGGCCACCACAGGCACAAGGCCCAGCGGATCCCACCAGAAAGCGGGCAATGTTTCCGGCCGCCGAGACCCCAGAACGGGCGGCGGCTGCGTCGGTCGCGGCCACTTCGTCGGCCAGTCGCCGCTGACCAGACGGACCGGCGGCCAGTCGGCTAGGATTTCCGGGCGCTCTCCGGGTCGCACACAGTTAATACGCAGGCCCTCTCTCTCTTGACCGGGCATCTCCCACACCCAGACGTGTAACCACCTGTCAGCTGCCGCGTACAATCCATGCAGACTCGGCAGCTGCTGACGCCGCCTCCAAAGACGGACCGCCTGCGTAAACGCCCACTGCGTGCTGGATAGCTCCACCGGGTGTTCCAGCCACCGGGCAATCTCTTGCATGGCAGGAATGGCAAGAGACCGCTGCCAGTGAAGTCGCTCGAGTATACTGTGCAAAGCAGTTGCGCTCCTGCCGTCGGCACCGTTAAATACGTTATCGGCCTTCACCGCCGCGCCCCCGCCTGTCCGTTGACGCCAGGTCGCCAGCGCTGCATCCGCCGACTCACTGTTGCCGGCAAAACAGAACAGCGGCCTTTCTTCAGTTGGCAGCCGCGACGCGGCCTCGATTACGAGACCGCTCAGTCTCAGCACCCCGTCCGGGCTCCCGGGCCCAACCCGTTCGTGCCCGCCTACGACCAGAATAATATCCGGTCGCAGTGCCTCAAATTCTCTGGTCAGTGCTCCAGCGCTCTGCTGGGGGCCCGGCAGATAGGTCGCGACTGGGTTGCACAGCGCGCCGGCAAGTGCTGCTTCGCCCGCAGCCAGGCTGCCCCCCCCGGAAAGCCCTGCCAGCCATATCCGAAGAGGTGCCTGCAGGTCCGCTACCGCGAACGCCTGGCCAACGCCCTCCGCGACCGCCTCGCCCGGCCTGTGCAGAAGGGGTCGCCCCACTTCGCCATCCCAGAGGGAGATGTTGAACTGGTTCTCCAGGCGTCTGACAGCCTGGAGAACGGCCGACTTACATTCGTCGGCGCTGGCGCGTTCGGACAGCTCAACTGTCTGCCATCCTACCATCCGGCAGATCTCGTCGACAGGCTCAATCAGGACCGCAGCTGCGCGCCGAGGCTCCGCTGCCAGGGCCAGTATGCTCTGGGGAGCGAAGTCAGCCAGCGAACCTGGCGCACCTCCCAGACTAGAGATCGACACCGGCAGAACGCCTGACAGGCTCATGATCCGGCTCCGCGTAGAGATGCCCAAATCAGCTGCCACAGGTCACTGCGCGGAACTTCAAACAGGAAATAGTCCAGGCGCGACAGGACAAGCGAGAATCGCGCTGCCACAAGCCGCGCGAAAACAATGCCGGCAGCCAGCCATAGCGCCCTCCGGCCTATTCCCTCCCATACGCGCAGCAACGTCAATAAAAGCACTTTGTAAAGCCTCGGCCGCCCTTCGTCAGCCGCTTCCCCACCCTCCAACGAAAATGACCCCGGAGACGGGGAGCCATTCTCGCCTCCGCCGGCGTTGGGGCCAAGCTGCAAATGGATCAGCACGCCGCCCGTGATCAATAGAGTCAGAAACCTGACCAGCCAACTCGCCTGGCCGGCACCGGCCTGCCCGTCGGCAGCAGCCACGGCCGCAGCAAATTGGGGCCACAGCGTCCCCTGCACCGCCCCGCTCACAGCAACCCCCAAGACGACGCCGCCGAGTATGGCTGCAGGCACCGCCGCAAGCAGCCGCAGCAGACGCCTCCCGCCTGGCCTTTCCGGCGGTCGCCTCAACAGCTCCAACCCGCCACCCCACATCAGCACGCCCAAAACAAGCGGAAGCCAGTGACTCAGCAGGCCCGTTTCACCCGCCGCCCGCCAAGACATGGGATCAGCGATCAGCGGGGCAAGGAGCCGCGGCCACAGCACGTTTCGCCAAATCAGGACGGCCGTGTAACCCAGCCCGGCGCCGACCAGGACGTATTGCCCCAGACGCGCCAGGAAACTGTCGCGCACAACATAGCTTCCGATCATCAGCGAAACTACGAGACCCAGGATCAGGCCCGCGTCCTCCATGATGCCAGGTAGACCGCTGCTGAAGGGGCTCACGGTCTTCTCCGTTCCGTGAGCCCGGCCAGGTTTCCAAGCAACACAGCCACGATCAGAATGCCTACACCCCAATTCAGGCCGCTTACCTGCCTCAACGATCGGGCCTGCTCCTCTACGCCGCGGGCGCGCTCCAGCCGGCGAACATAGGCCCTGCCCCCATCCCAGCCGCTCACTAGTCCGGCCAGCTGCCCGCTGTGCAGATAGGGCCGAACCGACGGGTCAACGACGGCGCTGGTGGCCGCAACGACCGTGCCGCCGTTGAGTGGCTGCACCTGCTCCAGCCACCGCCGCACATCTTCAGCGCGGGCGGCGATCACGAGAGTCAGCGCCGGCCCGCTGTCGCCTAACTCGGCTATACTGAACCGTTCTCGGAGGTCCACCCAGCTCGGATCCACCGGCAGGGCCCGCGCCGGCGCCGCGCCCAGCAGCGGAAGTGAAGCGCCGCCGCCGGGGAGAAATCCCCCCTCGATCACCAGGTTGGCCGTGATCTGCGTGCGCGACGGCCGCTGCAACGACGCTTCGGCCCTCGCGATAACCCGCCGTGCCGTGGCCGGCCCGCCCGGCAGCTGGCTGAATACAATCAGTTTCGCCTGTCTTCGCAGCAGATGTTCGATGAGTGGCTGCGCGACATGGTCCATTTCCCCGGCGGTTGCCGGATCATACGCCCAGTTCACGAGGACAAGGCTGTTCGGCTGCAAACTATCGATCTGTCTGTGAGCCTTGTCCAGCCCTGGCAGTGCGTGCGGCCCGGCGCCTCCCCGCGGAACCTGCGCGCCCCAGAGCAGTGCACCAGCCATGCCCAGCAGCAGGATCAATTCGAGCCAGTACCGTCGCTGCAAGCCCTTTCCGCTCTGCAATGGCTCCCCAACGGTTGCGGTCATGTCCGGAAGGGCGCCCACCGCTGCCGGCAACTCTTCAGAGAAGAGACGGCGCAGGTGCCTGCGCTCCTCTTCGTCAGCAGACAGTTCCACGGAAGGGCCAGCCGGACGGTCGCGCGTCGGATCGTCGGCGCCTGAAGTAGACGTGATGTACGAAAGTGGATCAACGGGTTCGAGCAGACCGCCAATTTCTCTCAGCAGTGGGCCCGCCCGCGAAGTGCTTTGCCGCGGTTCCTCTCCTTGAGCATCCTCGACCGTCTCGTCCTCTTCGGCAGACTGATGGGGCCGGTCTCGGGAGTCGTCTGTGTCGGAGCTTTTCGTCGGCGGCTGTTGCTCTGCCCCCTCTTCGTCAGGTTGGGGAGAATCCTCTTCCTGTTCGTCCGTGCGCGCGCCAGGCTCATCCGCGGATTCGCCGGAAGGTGCAGGCGGCGCAGTCTGGCCCGCAAGGATGGTGCCGCATTGGACGCAGAATTGGGCGGCAACCGGGTTACTATACCCGCAATGTGGACATTCCGAAATCGCCATCGGCGCAGCGGTCTCCAAATCAAAACTAGCTGTGCGAAAGCCGAAGACAGCCGCGTCTCTACACGGCTGCTTGCGGTAATCCGTATCTATTTCGCGCTGTTCACGATCAGTCGGAGGCTGATAAAGAGGACGGCCAGCGCACCCCCGAGCAGTACCCCCCGCATCGCGGCCATCACAGGCCATGTAAGCAGCCAGTCGACCAGATCGACCACCGGCTCAGGCACTATCTGGTAGAGGAAGGGCGTCTGCACCAGGAGCATCAACAGGGCGCCGGCTGTGATCCAGGCGCCTCCCGGCCGGCCGACGCGCAAGAAATGGTACGCCGCACTCAGCAGGAAGATTCCTGTCAGCGCAAAAAGCGTTGCCTGTCCCGGCGCCAGCACTGCATCGAATACCCACTCGGAAATTAGGCCGGTCGTTCCCTCAGGCGACGAGATTCCAGCACCCACAACCAGGGCGAAGACGATCAACAGAAGGAGACTCAGAAGCCACTCTCTCTGCCCGCGCTGAACCCTGACCAGGTGAAACCGCACTGCGTTGGCGATGCCCAGGATTATCGCAAAACCCCCCAGCAGTAACGCCCAACCGTATAGCGTAGCCGCAGCTTCAGGCGGCGCGAGGGGCAAGCCCAATCGAGAGGATACTATCGTCCCCGCGTTTATCAGGACAATCAGGAGGACAATGCGATTCAACCAGCCCGATCGGGAAGAGAACACCGGCGTCTATCCAAAAAATGAGGCGACAAGGAGCGCGAACGCCAGTAGGCCGCCCACCCAGCGTTCTCCTTTGCTCAACCAGCCGTTATCCAGGGACGCCGCGGGTTCAGGCAAATATGCCTGGCCCGTGAGGGCTGGCAGTAGCTCAATGTCCGAGCCTTCAACGCCCGCCGGTGTCGACGACCGCACAGACCAGTCCAACCCCGGCGGCGTCGTGCCTCGGTCCCCCTGCTGCCCCGCCAGGTTTAGCGCGGCCGCGTACAGCGCGCTGTCAGCACCCGCATAGAGGACCGTCCGGCCTGAATCGCCGGACCCGTCCGACAGGCCCTCCGCTTCCTCCTCAGAAGCCGCGCCGGGACCCGCCGCCGAATGGCGACGATAGCCGCCAACTGCAGGCCGCCAGACCAGCATAGCCAGCAGCCAGAGCCAGCCGTCACCCCCGGTGACGATCGTCGGATGCTGCGGCC